>JAFHKH010000362.1 GCA_016937595.1 Pseudomonas cedrina subsp. fulgida
GATCTTCCTGCCACGGGGGTCCTGCATTTTGGGATAGTCGATTTTCTGTACTTCGACCTTGCCGTTGCCGAGATACACGACACCACGATTACCAGACATGCTTTCACCTCGCTGTTGTTTTTATGGAACTGCGTTGCCCGTTGGGTGGGCAGCGCGTTAAGTGCTTGGGTACAGATGCTGTTTCTTGCGTTGTCAGGGAAGGCCTCTTCGCGAGCAAGCCCGCTCCCACAGTTGTTCGGGTTCCAACCTTGAAATGCGGTCGAATGTGGGAGCGGGCTTGCTCGCGAAAGCGTCAGTCAGAGCACCACCGTCCGATTGGCATTCAAGAACACCCGCCGCTCAATGTGATACCCCACCGCCCGCGCCAATGTCAGCCCCTCGATATCCCGCCCCTTGGCGATCAGATCCTCGGGATAGTGGCTGTGATCCACCACCTCCACGCCCTGGGCGATGATCGGGCCTTCATCCAGATCGTTATTGATGTAATGCGCCGTGGCCCCGACCAGTTTCACGCCCTTGTTATAGGCCTGGTGGTACGGCTTGGCGCCCTTGAACCCCGGCAGCAACGAGTGGTGAATGTTGATGGCCTTGCCGTCCAGCTTGCGGCACAGCTCCGGCGACAGCACTTGCATGTAGCGCGCAAGGATCACCAGTTCCGCGCCGGTGTCTTCCACCACCTGCCACACCTGACGCTCCTGGGACGGTTTGTCGTTGGGGTCCAGGGGGAAATGGTAGTAGGGAATCTGGTGCCAGTCAGCCAACGGTTGCAGATCGGGATGGTTGGACACCACCGCGACCACGTCCATAGACAGCTGGCCGATGCGCTGGCGGTACAGCAGGTCGTTGAGGCAGTGATCGGCCTTGGAGACCATGATCACCACTTTTGGCCGGTAGTTCGGCGCCGTCAGTTCGAAGATCATGCCAAAGGCTTCGCCGCGCGTGGCCAGGCCATCGCGGAACGCCTGTTCGTCGAAGCCGTCAGGCTGGCGGAATTCCACGCGAATGAAAAACCGGCCGGAAAGACGGTCATCGAACGAATGGTGCTCGGTCACGTAGCAGCCCTGCTCGAACAGGTAGCGGGTCACCGCGTCCACCGTGCCGAGCACGCTGGGGCAGTCGGCGGTCAAAATCCATGTATCGGGTGCGCGGCTCATTACGGTTAACTCCTTGATCGTTCCCACGCTCTGCGTGGGAATTCCGCCATGACGCTCTGCGTCCGCTCTTGGGACGCGGAGCGTCCCGGGATGCGTTACCACGCGGAGCGTGGGAACGATCAGGCGACGACGTTGAGGCCGAACTCGGCCGAGGCATCCTGCAGCCACAACCACCAGTAATCCGAGAAGCTGCGACGGATCAGCAGTTCCCAGGTGTCTTCGGCCGTGTGGCGGATCACCAGTTGCGACTTGGCGAACACCGTGCCCACTGCCTTGCCGACCGGGAAGTTGTCGGGGTGCACGTCGTAGCTGGTGGACTTCATCAGCACATCGCGCACATTCGGGCCGCTGAGCTCAAGGATCTGCTGGCCGCCGCTGACGTTGACGATCTGGATATGCAGGTCGCCCAGGGCGGCACGCAGGTTTTGCTCGGCGGCGAACTCTTCACCGCTCGGCACGATCAGCAACCACTCGTCCGGGCCGAGCCATTGCAGGCTGGTTTCGCCCTTGACGATAACGGCGAGGCGCCGGGCAGCTCGATGCCCAGGGCCTTGTGCACGCCGGCGGCGAAGGCCGCGTCATGGCCGTCGCCACGAATGGTCAGGTGGCCGAGGAGTTTCTTTTCGCGCACGGTCACGCCGGCGTTCTTGCGGCCCTTGCCGACCAGGCTGGCGAGGTCGGCATGGTGCAGCGACGACTCGGCCTTGGCACCGGTGGTGGGGCGTTGTGGGTAAACATTGGCTGCTGTCATAAAGCACCTTCGTCTTAAGTTATCGTTCCCACGCTCTGCGTGGGAATGCCGCCATGGACGCTCTGCGTCCGCTCTTGGGACGCGCAGCGTCCCCAGGCGCCATTCCCACGCGGAGCGTGGGAACGATCAGGTGTCAGATGTTCTGGCGGTCGCCTTTAGGGTCGAAGAACACCGAAGACACAATCTCCGCCTCGATCACGCTGCCATCGGCCTGCGGTGAAAACACCCGCTCGCCGATGCGCTTCAAGCCGCCCTTCACCACACCCATGGCAAACGAATAACCCAGGGAGTTGTGCGCATAGCTGGAGGTGACGTGCCCGACCATCTTCATCGGAATCGTCTGCTTCGGATCGAACACCAACTGCGCGCCTTCCGGCAGCCATACATTCGGATCAATCGGTTTAAGCCCGACCAACTGCTTACGCTCTTCACGCACGCAGTCTTCACGGTTCATCCCGCGCCAGCCGATCCACGAGAACGGCTTGGTGCGGCCCACACACCAGCCCATGTTCAGGTCGTCCGGGGTCATCGAGCCGTCGGTGTCTTGCCCGACGATGATGAAGCCCTTCTCGGCCCGCAGTACGTGCATGGTTTCGGTACCGTACGGGGTCAGGTTGTATTTTTTGCCGGCCTCGACGATCTGTTCCAGCACGCCCATGGCGTAGTCGGCCTGCACGTTGACTTCGTATGACAGTTCACCGGTAAACGAGATACGGAACACCCGCGCCGGAACGCCGCCGACCAGGCCTTCTTTCCAGGTCATGAACGGGAAGCCGTCCTTGTCCAGGTCGATGTCGGTGACTTCGCTCAACAGCTTGCGGCTGTTGGGGCCGGACAGGGTCATGGTCGCCCAGTGGTCGGTGACCGAGGTGAAGTACACCTTGAGGTCCGGCCACTCGGTCTGCTGGTAGATCTCCAACCACTGCAGCACGCGAGCGGCGCCGCCGGTGGTGGTGGTCATCAGGAAGTGGTTGTCGGCCAGACAGGCGGTGACGCCGTCGTCGAAGACCATGCCGTCTTCCTTGCACATCAGGCCGTAGCGCGCCTTGCCCACGTCGAGCTTGGTCCAGGCGTTGGTGTAGATGCGGTTGAGGAACTCACGCGCGTCCGGGCCCTGGATGTCGATCTTGCCGAGGGTCGACGCGTCCAGCAGGCCGACGCTGTCGCGCACGGCCAGGCATTCGCGTTTCACCGCCGCGTGCAGGTCTTCACCGTTGCGTGGGAAGTACCAAGGGCGTTTCCACTGGCCGACGTCTTCAAATTCGGCGCCGTTTTTCACGTGCCAGGCTTGCAGCGCGGTGTAACGGACCGGCTCGAAGATGTGCCCGCAGTGGCGCCCGGCAATCGCGCCGAAGGTGACCGGCGTGTAGTTCGGGCGGAACATGGTGGTGCCCATCTGCGGGATGGTCACGTTCAGCGAACGGGCCGCGATGGCCAGGCCGTTGACGTTGCCCAGCTTGCCCTGGTCGGTGCCGAAGCCCAGCGCGGTATAGCGCTTGACGTGCTCGACCGACTCGAACCCTTCGCGGGTCGCCAGCTCGATGGCGGCGGCGGTCACGTCGTTCTGCAGGTCGACGAATTGCTTCGGCGCCCGAGCGGTCGGTTTATCGTGCGGCACCTGGTAAATGCCCAGGGTCGGTTCTTCCAGGCGGCTAAGGGCCTTCGGCAGTGTGCCTTCCACCGGCGCAAAACCGGCTTCGCTGGCCGCGCGCACGCCGCCTTCAAAACCGTCCGCCAGGGAATCGCCAAGGCCATAGACGCCGTTGATACCGCCGACACATACGCGTTTTTGCGGCGCTTCGCCCGGCACGAAGCCGAGGATGTCTTCACGCCAGGTCGGCTTGCCGCCCAGGTGCGAAGCCAAGTGGACCACCGGGCTGTAGCCGCCGGAGCTGGCCACCAGGTCGCAGTCCAGCCACTCGCCGGGGCTGGTGACTTTGTGTGCCTTGACGTCGATGGCGGCGATACGCGCAGCGGTCACGCGCTTGGTGCCACGGGCTTCGATCACGGCGCTGCCGGTGAGGATGCGAATGCCTTTGGCGCGGGCTTCTTCAACCAGCGCGCCACGTGGGTTGTGGCGTACATCGGCGACGGCGACCACTTGCAGGCCGGCATCGAGCCAGTCCAGCGCAACGCGGTAGGCGTGGTCGTTGTTGGTCGACAGCACCAGTTTCTTGCCCGGTGCCACGCCGTAGCGGCGCACGTAGGTAGAGACCGCCCCGGCGAGCATGTTGCCCGGCACATCGTTGTTGCCGTAAACCAGCGGACGCTCGCACGCCCCGGTCGCCAGCACCACACGCTTGGCGCGCACCCGGTGGATACGCTGACGCACCACACCAATCGGCGCACGGTCACCGAGGTGGTCGGTGAGGCGTTCGTGAATGGTCAGGAAGTTATGGTCGTGGTAACCGTTGACGGTGGCGCGGGGCAGCAGCACCACATCCGGCAGGGCCTTGAGTTCAGCGATAACACTGGCAACCCATTCGCTGGCCGGCTTGCCGTCGAGGCTCTCACGGGAGTCGAGCAGCGAACCGCCGAATTCTTCCTGCTCATCGGCGATGATCACCCGCGCACCGCTGCGCGCGGCCGCCAGTGCCGCGGCCAGGCCGGCAGGGCCTGCGCCGACCACCAGCACGTCGCAGTGACGGTTGAAGTTGTCGTAGGTGTCCGGGTCGTTCTCGGTCGGCGAGCGGCCTAAACCTGCTGCCTTGCGGATGTACTTCTCGTACGTCATCCAGAACGATTGCGGGTACATGAAGGTTTTGTAGTAGAAACCCGGCGGCATCAGCTTGCCGCCGACCTTGCCGAGAATGCCCATCATGTCGTTGTTCACGCTCGGCCAGCCGTTGGTGCTGGTGGCGACCAAACCCTGGTACAGCGCCTGTTGCGTGGCGCGCACGTTGGGGATTTGCGTGGCTTCGGTGGCGCCGATCTGCAGCACCGCGTTGGGCTCTTCGGCACCGGCGGCAAAGATGCCGCGCGGGCGCGAGTATTTGAAGCTGCGGCCGATGATGTCGACGCCGTTGGCCAGCAGGGCTGCGGCCAGTGTGTCACCTTCAAAGCCTTTGTAGGTCTGGCCGTTGAAGGTAAACGTCAGCACTTTATTACGGTCGATGCGGCCACCGTTGGACAGGCGATTGGTCTGGCTCATACCTTCTCTCCAGAAGCCTTGGCGGTGAATTGCGGCTTCTCGCCAATCTTGTAGGTTTCAAGAATTTCGTAGGTCACGGTGTCGCGGGTGGCGTTGAAGTACTGACGGCAACCGGCGGCGTGAATCCACAGTTCGTGGTGCAGGCCACGCGGGTTGTCACGGAAGAACATGTAGTCGCCCCACTCCGCATCGGTGCAGGCATTCGGGTCCAGCGGGCGCGGGATGTGCGCTTGGCCGGACGCGTGGAATTCCTCTTCGGAGCGCAGTTCGCCACAGTGAGGACAGAAGATATGCAACATAGGGAATTTCTCCTGTTAGTGGGCGACGGCCGCGGCGCCGTGTTCGTCGATCAACGCACCGTTGTGGAAACGGTCGATGGAAAAAGGTGCGGCCAACGGGTGCATTTCACCCTTGGCCAGGCTGGCGGCAAACACGTTGCCCGAGCCTGGGGTGGCCTTGAAGCCACCGGTGCCCCAACCGCAGTTGAAGAACATGTTCGGTACCGGGGTCTTGGAGATGATCGGGCACGCATCCGGCGTGGTGTCGACGATGCCGCCCCACTGACGGTTCATGCGTACGCGGGACAGCACCGGGAACATCTCGACGATGGCCTGGATGGTGTGTTCGATCACCGGGTAGGAACCACGCTGGCCGTAGCCGTTGTAGCCGTCGATGCCGGCGCCGATCACCAGGTCGCCCTTGTCGGACTGGCTGATGTAACCGTGCACGGCGTTGGACATGATCACGCTGTCGATAATCGGCTTGATCGGCTCCGACACCAACGCTTGCAGCGGGTGGGATTCGATCGGCAGGCGAAAGCCCGCCAGCGACGCCATGTGCCCGGAGTTACCGGCCGTGACCACACCGACGCGCTTGGCGCCGATAAAGCCCTTGTTGGTTTCCACGCCGATGCACACGCCGTTTTCCTTGCGGAAGCCGATCACTTCGGTCTGCTGGATCAAGTCCACGCCGAGTGCGTCGGCGGCGCGGGCAAAGCCCCAGGCCACGGCATCGTGACGGGCGACGCCGCCGCGACGCTGCACGGTGGCGCCGAGTACCGGGTAGCGGGTGTTCTTGGAGCAGTCGAGGTACGGAATCTCGTCGGCCACTTGCTTGGCGTTGAGCAGTTCGCCGTCCACGCCGTTGAGGCGGTTGGCGCTGACGCGGCGCTCGGAATCACGGATGTCCTGCAGGGTATGGCACAGGTTGTACACGCCACGCTGGGAGAACATCACGTTGTAGTTCAGGTCCTGGGACAGGCCTTCCCACAGCTTCATCGCGTGTTCGTACAGGTGGGCCGATTCGTCCCACAGGTAGTTGGAACGCACGATGGTGGTGTTGCGCGCGGTGTTGCCGCCGCCCAACCAGCCCTTTTCGACCACGGCCACGTTGGTGATGCCGTGCTCCTTGGCCAAGTAATAAGCGGTTGCCAGACCATGCCCGCCGCCGCCGACGATGACCACGTCATAGACCTTTTTAGGGGTGGGCGTGCGCCACATCTTCTGCCAGTTTTCGTGATGGCTGAGGGAGTGCTTGAAGAGGCCGAAGCCCGAGTAGCGTTGCATAGTCATTACTCCAAAACCGCGCTCAGCGATAAACCGGGAAATCAGCGCACAGGGCAGACACGTGCTTGGCCACGTTGGCCTCGACATCGGCGTCGCCGAGGTTGTCGAGGATGTCGCAGATCCAGCC
>JAFHKH010000363.1 GCA_016937595.1 Pseudomonas cedrina subsp. fulgida
TTTTTTATTGCCCGCGTAGTGTGAAACACGATTACAGGTTTACTCTGGCGGCCAAAGAATCGGCGTATACCTGCCACTGCTCAAGCACCTGCGCCTGAAACGGCGTAGCAGTAATCGCACACTCCTGTCGAGCCAGCTTAAATGCCGCAAGGGTATTGGGTGCCCCCCACTCGGGGTTTGACAAACGTTGCTGACAGAAAAGTTTCCAACGTTGTTGTTCTTCACTGTTCAAGGTATCGGGGAAGTTACGCGCGCGGTAGCGAAACAATAATTCCGGTAACCGCAGATCATCAAACGGCCACTGCTGGCTTGCTAATTGCGCAGGTTCCGCCACCCGGACTTGTTCACATAAACGTCGATCACGATCGCCGATAAAACCATCGTAAAGCTGTTGCTCAGGGTCTGAACTCGGCGCGAAATCTTCCGCGGCGTAAATGGCCGCCAACTTATCGCGCCAAAGTTCCTGTGCGTCAGTTAGCCGCAGCGCACGCGCCTGATAAAGGCCCATGTCCAAGTGCAGGCGCTCACGGTCCTCTGCCCGCAGCACATTCAACGGAGCAACCACCGGGCAGCGATTGATATGCACCAACTTGAGCGGTACCGGCAACTCGCCTTCGGCAAGATCGTCACGACGCGTATAGAGGCGCTGGCGCAACGCATCGGCATCAAGGTCGAGCAACCCCTGGGGATCAAGCCCCAGGTCGCAGACGATCAGCGCATTACGATTGCGCGGATGCCACGCCAGTGGCAGCACGACGCCCAGGTAATGACGCTCGGCGGAGAAACGCCCGGAGATATGCACCATCGGTTGCAGCAAGCGCACCTGATCCATCACCCGCTGCTTGCTGCGCAGTTGAAACAGCCATTCATACAACTTGGGCTGTTTCTCACGAACCAAACGCGCCAAGGCAATGGTGGCACGAACATCGGACAACGCGTCGTGAGCCTGGCCATGATCAATACCGTTGGCTTCGGTCAAGCGCTCCAGCTTGAGCGTGGCGCGCCCATCCTGCTGCGGCCATTCGATACCCTCCGGGCGCAGCGCGTAGGCGGTGCGAACCACATCGATCAAATCCCAGCGGCTGTTACCGCCCTGCCATTCGCGTGCGTAAGGGTCGAAAAAATTGCGATACAGGCTGTAGCGCGTCATTTCGTCGTCAAACCGCAAGGTGTTGTAACCGGCGCCGCAGGTGCCCGGGGCCGCCAGTTCGGCATGGACCCTGGTCATGAAATCGGCTTCGGCCAGGCCTTTTTCCGCGAGCGTGGCGGGCGTGATACCGGTAATCGCGCAGGCAACCGGATGGGGCAGGATATCGTCGCCTGGCTGGCAATAGAGATTGACCGGCGCGCCGATCTCGTTGAGTTCGAGGTCCGTGCGAATGCCGGCTACCTGGAGCGGACGATCACTGCGCGGATTGATACCGGTCGTTTCATAGTCGTACCAGAAAATGGAGGTCACGGGCTGTTCCTGTACTGAAGAGCGACAAAGTCTAGGCGCTGAACGGCGTCCGCGACCAGCACCAAATATACTGTACAAACATCCAGTAAAATCTTGAGTAGTTGCTTCCATCGCCGACACTGCTAGCATCCGTGTCTCCAGCTCCTCAGCACTGCCAAGGATCGCGATGCCCTCAGCCCCATTGGACACCCGCTACCAGATCGAAACCCCGGAGGGTATCGACCTGCCCCTGCGCCCCGCCGGCCTGGTACCACGGGCGCTGGCGTTTGCTTTCGACCTGGGCGCGCGTGGGGTGGTCATGGGCATCCTGCTGGTGCCATTGGCCTTGCTTGGCAATATCGGTATCGGCCTGGGTTCGCTGCTGCTGTTCCTGATCAGTTGGTGGTACATGGTGCTGTTCGAGGTGCTCAACCAGGGGTGCTCGCCGGGCAAACAGGTCATGGGGCTGCGTGTCGTACAAGACGACGGCACACCGGTTGGCTGGTCCGCGTCACTGATCCGTAACCTGCTGCGGTTTGTCGACATGCTCCCATTCGGCTACTTCCTCGGCGCAATCAGTTGCCTGCAGCACCCTCACTTCAAGCGCCTGGGCGATCTTGCCGCCGGCACATTGGTGATCTATCGGGAGCAGGCGCTGGTGCGCCCCCAGGTTCCTAAAGCGGCGGCCTTGCGCCTGCCCTTCGCCCTGGAGCTGATTGAGCAACGGGCCATCCTTGGCTTCGCCGAACGCCAGGGTGAACTGTCCACCGAGCGCGTTCACGAGTTGGCGTCGATTCTCGCCACCCCCTTGCAGGTTTCCCCGGCCCGCGCCGTGGAGCAGCTCAATGGCGTGGCCCATGGCCTGTTGGGGCCGACATGAAACAGAGCCTTTTCGAAAGCCGCCACCAACCGCAATGGCAGGTTTTTGCCGAACACCTGAAACAGTTGGAGCAAGGCCAGGCAAAAGCCAGTGACATCGCTGACTTCCCCCACCAGTACCGACGCCTGTGCCAGCACCTGGCACTGGCGCAGGAGCGCGGCTATAGCAGCTACCTGGTCGATCCCCTGCAACAGTTGGCGCTGCGCGGCCATCAGCAGCTCTACCGCCATCGCAGCCAACTGGCTGCAAATGTGCTGGGCTTTGTACTGGCCGACTTCCCCCGCCTGGTGCGCGAACAATGGCGTTTCGTCTTGGTAGCCAGCCTGCTGTTCTTCGGCAGCCTGGTGGGTATCGCCCTGCTGGTCTATGTGTTTCCAGACCTTATCTACGCCATCGTCAGCCCCCAGCAGGTGGCCGAGATGCAGGGCATGTATGACCCCGACGCCAGCCGCCTGGGGCGCGCCGCCGAGCGCGCATCAAGCGAAGACTGGATGATGTTCGGCTACTACGTGATGCACAACACCGGCATCGCGTTCCAGACCTTCGCGGCGGGCTTGCTGTTCGGCCTGGGCAGTGTGTTCTTCCTGATTTTCAACGGCCTGGTCATTGGTGCGGTCTCCGGGCACCTGACCGAAATCGGTTATGGGCAGACCTTCTGGTCATTCGTCATCGGGCACGGTGCGTTCGAACTGACGGCAATCGCCCTCGCCGGCGGCGCGGGCCTGCAACTGGGTTGGGCGCTGATCGCTCCCGGGCAATTGACCCGTGGCGAATCCCTGCGGCTGGGGGCACGCAAAAGCGTGCGAATGTTGTGCGGGGCCATGATCTTCCTGCTGATCGCCGCCTTTATCGAGGCTTATTGGTCATCCACCACGGGAATAGCGCCCTGGGTCAAATACCTGGTGGGCGCAGGACTGTGGCTGCTGGTGGGCGCTTACCTGGGTCTTGCCGGAAGGAATCGCCATGCGCTTCAGTGATGCCAGCGTGGTAATACGCCCACGTACCGCCTGGGAAGCCATGGACCTTGGGGTATTGATGGCCCGCGAATACCGCCTGCTCCTGATGGGCAGTTGGGCGTTGGTTTCCCTGCCCGTCTTCGCCTTACTCACCGCACTGCTGTGGAAGTACCCGTCCATCGCCATGTTTGTGTTCTGGTGGCTCAAGCCGGCCTTCGACCGCCTGCCGCTGTACATCCTGTCCAAGGCCCTGTTTGGCGAAACACCCGGCATCAAGCAAGCGGCGCGTGCATGGCCAAGCCTGCTCAAGGGCCAGTTGCTGGCCAGCCTGACCTGGCGGCGACTCAGCCTGAGCCGCAGCTTTGTCATGCCGGTAAGCCAACTTGAGGGCCTGGATGGCCAGGCACGGCAAAAACGCCTGGGCGTGCTGCAGCAACGTAACGCGGGCGCGGCGCGTTGGCTGACAATCATCGGCGTGCACCTGGAAATCGGCTTATGGCTTGGTTGCATGGCGTTGTTCTACCTGTTTATCCCGCAGAGCGTCGAGACGGAGTGGGACTGGCAAAGCCTGGCATTGGCGGCAACCTCGGAAGGACTTTGGCTCGAACACTTGGGCAACGCGTTCTACGCCTTGATCCTGGTGTTCTGGGAGCCGATCTATGTCGCTTGTGGCTTCAGCCTTTATCTTAATCGCCGCACCGTATTGGAGGCTTGGGACCTGGAACTGGTGTTCCGCCGCCTTCGGCAACGCCTCAGCAGTGTGGCTGCGCTGTTGTTACTGGTGATCGGCTTGACGCTATCGCCATTCAGCGCACCCGTTATGGCCGATGCTTCCAGACCACCCCAGCCACTGGACCCACAAAGCGCGAAGCAATCCATCAAGTCGCTGCTGGACAAGCCCCCTTTCAAAAACCCGGAAACCGTCACGCGTTATCGCTTTGGTGAAGAAAAGCCCGCGGCTAAAAACAAGGCTGGCGGCGACGGTAAACTTCCGGACTGGCTCAAGGCGCTGCTCGACAACCTCAACAGCAACACCTTCAAGCCAATTGCCCAGGGTCTGGAGGTGCTGTTATGGGGCCTCCTGATCGGAGGCTTGATCATGCTGGCCTGGCGTTATCGCGATTGGGCGCGCACCTTTGTCAACCGACGCGGGCCGCGCAAGCCCAAAGTCGTCAAACCAATACCTACACAACTGTTCGGCCTCGAACTGGGCGCCGAGACCTTGCCCGACGATGTTGCCGCCGCCGCCGAGCAGCTGTGGAACACCCAACCAAGGGAAGCCCTCGGCCTGCTGTACCGCGGCCTGCTCAGCCGCTTGCTGCATGATTTCGAACTGCCGCTGAAAGGCGCCGACACCGAAGGCCAGGTCCTGGCGCGCGTTCATCAGTTGCAGCAACCGCAACTGCTTGCGTTCAGCGACGAATTGACCCGGCATTGGCAAAACCTCGCCTATGGCCATCGCCTTCCCCCCCTCTGCGCCCAGCAAAAACTGTGCAGTGATTGGCGCAACCTGTTCAGCTCAGGGGGCAGCCAATGAACCGGCCATTATTGTGGGTGGGGCTGTTGCTGGCATGCCTGCTGGCGGCGGGGGGTTACTACGCATGGAGCAAAGCGGTTCCCTACGATGAAGTGGTGGATCGCGGCCCTTCCGGGCAAGTGCTGGCCAACCCGTACCTGGCGGCCGAGCACTTTCTGCGCCAACAAGGCCTGGCCGTGACCCATGCCAATAGCCTGGAACGGCTGGCTACGCTGCCTGCCAAGGGTAACAGCCTGCTGATGCTTGGCGAACGCAGCAGCCTTACCCCACGCCAGGTAGAGCAACTGCTGGCCTGGACCCGGTCCGGCGGTCATCTGTTGCTGGTGGCCGAGGCCCTATGGGATGAAGAGGCAGGCAAAAGCGGTGACCTGCTGCTCGATCGCTTGTCTATTCACCAGACCTGGAGTGATGAACCTGAAGAGCCAGACCCTTCCAGTAAAAAGCCCCTTGGAAAGAAAGCACCGGACCTCACCAAGCTGTATGTCGATAATGAAACCGCCCCGGCTTATTTCAGTTTCGACACAGATTTCAACCTCACCGACCCCAAGCACCTGGCGCAATTTTCTGCCAACAGCGCACAGTCCAGCCACCTGATGCAACTCAACCTTGGGCAAGGCCGCGTCACGGTGATCACCGACAGCGATCTGTGGAAAACGCCCGACATCGGTAAACACGACAATGCCTGGTTGCTGTGGTACCTGAGCCAGGGCACAGACGTGACCTTGCTGTTCAACAACGATTTCGATGACTTGTTCACCCTGCTGATGCGCTATTTCCCCCAGGCCCTGGTGGCACTCGTTGCGCTGATCGCCTTGGGTCTGTGGCAAGCCGGCATGCGCCAAGGCCCGATCCGCGCTCCGGCATCCCCTGCACGCCGCCAATTGCAGGAACACCTCAAGGCCAGCGCCGATTTCCTGCTGCGCCGCAGCGGCCAGGGCACACTGCTGCAAGCCTTGCAGCACGATATCCTGCGCGCGGCCCGGCGCCGTCACCCCGGTTTTGAGCACCTCGACAACGCAGAACAGTGGCGGGTGCTTGAGCGCCTGACGCGCCAACCTTCTCACGTCATCAGCCAGGCCCTTGGCCCACTCCCGGCAAAACGGCTTTCCAGCGCCGATTTCAGCCGGCAGGTGGCATGCCTGCAAACCCTCAGGAATGCCTTATGAGCGAATTACCCAGCGCCACAGCCTTGACCAGCGACACCTTGCAACGCGCCAGCGCGCAAGCCCAGGCCCTGCGCGCCGAATTGCGCAAGGCGGTGATTGGCCAGGATCAGGTAATCGACGATGTCCTGACCGCACTGATTGCGGGCGGCCATGTGCTGCTCGAAGGCGTGCCGGGGCTGGGCAAGACCTTGCTGGTGCGTGCCCTGGCACGTTGCTTTGATGGCGATTTCGCGCGCATCCAGTTCACCCCGGACCTGATGCCCAGCGATGTCACCGGCCACGCCGTATACGACCTGCACACCGAGCAGTTCAAGCTGCGCAAAGGCCCGGTATTCACCCACTTGCTGCTGGCCGACGAAATCAACCGCGCGCCGGCCAAAACCCAGGCGGCCTTGCTTGAGACCATGCAGGAGCGGCAAGTGACCCTCGAAGGCGAGGCGCTGCCCATCGCCCAACCGTTCATGGTGCTGGCGACCCAGAACCCCATCGAACAGGAAGGCACTTACCCCTTGCCGGAAGCGGAACTGGATCGTTTCATGCTCAAGGTGCGCATGGATTATCCCGATGCGCAGCAGGAACTGGACATGGTGCGCGAGGTAACGCGCTCATCCCGGGCCGACATGCTGGATGTACAGCCGTTGCGCACGGTGTTGCAGGCCGCGGACGTGCTGCAGTTACAGCAGATCGCCAGTGAGTTGGCCCTGGACGAACAAGTGCTCGACTACGCCGTGCGCCTGGCACGTGCCACCCGTAGCTGGCCGGGACTGGCCATCGGCGCCGGCCCGCGCGCATCCATCGCCCTGGTACGCGGCGCGCGTGCCCGCGCCTTGCTGCGCGCCGGTGAATTCGTCACCCCGGACGACATCAAGGGATGCGCCCTGGCAGTATTGCGTCACCGGGTGCGTATCGCACCAGAGCTGGATATCGACGGGCTGGAGGTCGACCAGGTGCTTAAGCAACTGCTCGATCAGATTCCGGCGCCCCGGCAATGAATCGCCCATGAAACCGACCCGTCTGCTGTTGAACTGGCTCGGCGTATTGCTGGGGTTGAATATCCTGCTGGGCACTGCGGCGGCGTTGCAGTTCAGGGTGCCCGACACCCTGCATTCAGTCGCATGGGGGCTGCTCCTGGCGCTGTTGCTGCTGGCCATGCTGGATGCGCTGCGCCTGCGTCGCCGTCCGTCCCCCCGGGTGCAGCGGCAGGTGCCTGGCAGTCTGGCGCTGGGCCGTTGGGGCGAAGTACGCCTGGCCCTGGAGCATGATTTCCTGCAGCCGCTGACCGTGCAGGTATTTGATCACGTGCCCGATGGGTTGACGGTGGAGAACATGCCCCAGCCCATCGACCTGCGCCCCGGTGAGCGCAGTGAACTGGGCTATCGCGTTCGCCCCCTGCGGCGTGGGCATTTCAGTTTCAGCCGCTGTGAAATCTACCTGCCCAGCCCAATGGGGCTGTGGTCAGCGCGGCGCTTTATCGAGGCGGACGACGCCACCCGCGTCTACCCTGATTTCGCCCGGCTGTACGGCGCGCAGCTGCTGGGCGTGGACAACTGGCTGAGCCAACTGGGCGTACGTCAGCGCCAACGACGAGGCCTGGGGCTGGAGTTTCATCAACTGCGCGAGTTTCGCGAGGGCGACAGCCTTCGGCAGATCGATTGGAAGGCGACCGCCCGGCAGCGCACGCCCATCGCGCGTGAATACCAGGATGAGCGCGACCAGCAGATCGTGTTCATGCTTGATTGTGGCCGCCGCATGCGCAGCCAGGACGACGAGCTGTCCCATTTTGACCATGCCCTCAATGCCTGTCTGCTGCTCAGCTACGTAGCCTTGCGTGAAGGCGATGCGGTGGGGTTGTGCACTTTTGCCGGTGACCAGCCCCGCTACGTGGCGCCGGTGAAGGGGAGCAGCCAGCTGAACCTGTTGCTCAACGCGGTATACGACCTGGACACCACTCGCCGGACGGCTGACTACCAGGCAGCGGCAAGCCAGTTGTTGGCACGGCAGAAGCGGCGCGCGCTGGTGGTCGTGGTCACCAACCTGCGGGATGAGGACGATGAGGCACTGCTGACGGCCGTCAAGCGCATCAGCCGCCAACATAGGGTGCTGGTGGCCAGCTTACGCGAGGAAGTACTCGACCAACTGCGCCAGGGGCCCGTGCAAACCTTGCCCGAAGCCTTGGCCTACAGCGGCACCATCGATTACTTGAATACCCGCAACCAACTGCATGACCGCCTCAGCGCGCAGGGCCTTGCGATACTCGACACCCTGCCTTCCGAACTGGGACCGGCCTTGGTGACACGCTACCTGGGTTGGAAGAAAGCCGGTGTAATTTAAAAAAGCCCTGCGGAAGAAACCCAGGGTTACGGCGGGTGCGACCCGACCGCAACCGGGTTGCTAATGGGCCTAAGCCGAAGCCTGCAAAGGATCAAAACTGAAGTAATGCAGCAAGACGTTGACCAATTGCCCATATTCTTCAGGGGCCTGGAGCACCTTGAAACCGGAGTCGTAATGCTGCGGGTTGATGTCCTCGTGGCTCCAGAGACAGCTTGCCGTGAGATCAATCGGATTCCAGGTGCCATCAGCCGCAGGAATCTTCACACGCAGCTCGAAGTCCACATCGACCATCATCGGCAACTGGCTGATTAACATCAGCCCGTCTTCCGAGACGTTGCCCAGGAACCCAATGGGCTTATCTGTAACGCGGTTAAAGACTTGCAAAAAACAAGACAGCTGATGCCGCTCGATCCGTCGGTCGGTAAACATGGTGAAATCGCCATCCAATGGCCATGACTGCGGCCGTGCCAGTGATTCGGAACGAGCCAAAAACCGCTCGCTCTCCCTGGACCTCGGTGCGAACACAATCAACGTTGTGCCGCCAGACAGCCGCCGAGTCCGGGCTCTGCACCCGTTTGCATATAAACTTGTACAAACAGGCATTCAAAGGATAGCCCAAGACTGGCAGGGGGCCAGCTATGAAATGACGAATAGCATCACAAGGACGCCGGGCGTGGCTGAGCGACCTTTACCCCGGGGTAATGCCCTAGCTGTTGCAAAGTGTCCAGCCTCGCGCGAGCGCGATAGGCGTACTCACTCGACGGGTACTGATTGATGATGAACTGATAGGTCTGCGCCGCATCGACGAACAGCTTTTGCCGTTCCAGGCACTGCCCGCGCAACATCGAGACTTCCGGCTGCACGTAACGCCGGGTGCGGCTTTTACGGTCGACCTGGGACAATTCCAGGGTAACGCGCTCGCAATCGCCGATCGTGTAGGCACGGTAGGCATTGTTCAAATGGTGGTCCATCGACCACCGGGTGCAGCCGACAACACTGACGGCCAGGGCTGCAATAAGCAAAATTCGCATGAGGGCTCTCCTGTCTTGTGCAGTGTATCGACCCCTCGTCGAAAATCTTCAAGGATGTTCGTATTCAGCCGCAACGAAAACAAGTCAATCGTCGATAAGTAGTGCAAACGAACAATGACTACAACGAAAGAGCATAGTAGCCTTCCTCAGCGCTTGAACTCAGGAGTCTGTGCATGTCCGTCCGTCGCACCAAAATCGTCGCCACCCTTGGCCCGGCCAGCAACTCGCCGGAAGTCCTCGAACAGCTGATTCTGGCTGGTTTGGACGTTGCCCGTCTGAACTTCTCCCATGGCACCCCGGACGAGCACAAGGCTCGGGCCAAGCTGGTGCGTGACCTGGCTGCCAAGCACGGTCGCTTCGTGGCATTGCTGGGTGACTTGCAAGGCCCGAAAATCCGCATCGCCAAATTCGCCAACAAGCGGATCGAGCTGAAGATCGGTGACAAGTTCACCTTCTCCACCAGCCACCCATTGACCGAGGGCACCCAGGACGTCGTGGGCATCGACTACCCGGACCTGGTGAAAGATTGCGGCGTGGGTGACGAACTGCTGCTGGACGACGGCCGCGTGGTCATGCGTGTCGACACCGCGACCCCGACTGAACTCAATTGCACCGTGATCATCGGCGGCCCGCTGTCCGATCACAAAGGCATCAACCGTCGCGGCGGTGGCCTGACCGCGCCAGCCTTGACCGAAAAAGACAAGGCCGATATCAAGCTCGCCGCCGAAATGGAAGTGGACTACCTCGCCGTGTCCTTCCCGCGCGACGCCGCCGACATGGAATACGCCCGTAAACTGCGCGACGAAGCCGGCGGTACTGCCTGGCTGGTGGCGAAGATCGAACGCGCCGAAGCCGTGGCCGATGACGAAACCCTCGACGGCCTGATCAAGGCTTCCGACGCGGTGATGGTTGCCCGTGGCGACCTGGGCGTGGAAATCGGTGACGCCGAGCTGATCGGTATCCAGAAAAAGATCATCCTGCACGCACGCCGTCATAACAAAGCGGTGATCGTGGCGACCCAAATGATGGAGTCGATGATCCAGAACCCGATGCCGACCCGCGCCGAAGTGTCCGACGTGGCCAACGCCGTGCTCGACTACACCGACGCCGTGATGCTCTCGGCTGAAAGTGCCGCTGGTCCCTACCCGCTGGAAGCCGTGCAAGCCATGGCGCGCATCTGCATCGGCGCCGAAAAGCACCCGACCAGCAAGACCTCCAGCCACCGCATCGGCAAAGAGTTCGAAAGCTGCGACCAGAGCATTGCCCTGGCGGCCATGTACACCGCGAACCACTTCCCGGGTGTGAAGGCGATCATTGCCCTGACCGAAAGCGGTTATACGCCGTTGATCATGTCGCGCATTCGCTCCTCGGTGCCGATCTACGCGTTCTCGCCACACCGCGAAACCCAGGCCCGTGCGGCCATGTTCCGCGGCGTATACACGGTGCCGTTCGACCCGGCTTCGTTGCCGCCCCATGAAGTCAGCCAGGCAGCCATCGACGAGCTGATCAAGCGCGGCGTTGTGGAGAAAGGCGACTGGGTCATCCTGACCAAGGGCGACAGCTACCACACCATCGGTGGCACCAACGGCATGAAGATCCTGCACGTTGGCGACCCAATGGTCTGAGTGACAGGTTGAAAACAAAAGCCCCGCCATGTGAATGGCGGGGCTTTTTGCATTCCAGATTAGCTGCTGCATGCGCTTCAACGCCCTCTTCGCGAGCAAGCCCGCTCCCACATGTCCGGCGGCGC
>JAFHKH010000364.1 GCA_016937595.1 Pseudomonas cedrina subsp. fulgida
CTGATCCACCGCATTCGCGAGCAAGCCCGCTCCCACATTTAGTTTTCAGGTGTGTCAGCTACGGCGATAAAACCTGTCCAATAACGCTGGCAGCCCTGCCCGCCACGCCCGTGGCTTGATGCCGAAGGTGTGGAGGATTTTCTTGCAGGCCAGCACCGCGTGTTGCGGTTCCTCGTTCGCATCCGGGCGGGCCGCGTGGGCCTGGGCGGTGGGGGATTCGATCGCCAGCGGGTGAAAGGCGCGCGCTTCGGTGAGGATCGCCTGGCCCAGCGCCAGCGGTGTGGTCGCCTCCTGGCCGGCATAGTGATAGGTACCCCACAACGGCGCCGCGCAATCGAGTTGCTTGAGCACCGAGATGATCACCCGCGCCGCATCGTCCACCGGCGTGGGGTTGCCACGACGGTCGTCCGCCATGAGCAATTCATCCGGCTTCTCGGCACGGGCCAGAAAGCGCCCGAGCGTTCCGTCGACGCTGTCATCCAGCAGCCAGCCAAACCGCAGCATCACGTGTTGCGGGCAGGTGGCGCGCACGCTCTGCTCGATTCGCCACAACGCCTGGCCGCGCAGGCCCAGGGGTACCGGCTCGTCCTTTTCGCTGTAGGCGGTGGCGCGGGAGCATCGAACACGCGGTAGCTGGACGGTTGCAGCAAGGTAATGTTGTGGTGCTGGCACAGCTCGGCCAAGCGTTCGATGGCGAATTCCTGGGAGGCCAGGCGCGTTTCGCTGACCGCTTCGGCCTGGAACCAGTCGAAATAGTAGGCGAGGTTGATCAACGCATCGGGACGGGTGTCGTCGAGCAATTGGGTGAGGCTCGCGGCATCCCAGCCGTCTTGGGGCGGTTTGGGTGCGAGGAAACCGATGTCTTCCTCTGCACCAAGGCGAATCAGCGCCTGCCCGAGGGCATTCCCGCCGCCCAGTAACATAAGGCGCATTCGCATAGATTGAGCAGGCCCGGTCAGTGTGGAACGAAGGTTTTTCAGGTGTTTGTCAGGATCGTTGCATTTTGCGGGTTCGTAGCGCAACCGTCACGGATAAACTGCGCGATTGCAACTTGTTGGATCGGACAGTATCAATCACTCCATGAACCGACCCGAATCCACCGACAGCGCATTGCACGGTTTCCACCCCGCCGTCAGCGCCTGGTTTGGCAGCACCTTCCCTTCGGTGACAGGCGCCCAGGCCCAGGCGTGGCCGTTGATCCGCCAGCGCCAGTCGACACTGATCGCCGCCCCCACCGGCTCCGGCAAAACGCTGACGGCCTTCCTGGCGGTGCTGGACGACCTGGTTCATCAGGGCCTGGCCAACGGCGGGCAACTGCCGGATGAAACCTTGGTGGTCTATGTATCGCCGCTCAAGGCGCTGTCCAATGATATCCAGATCAACCTGCAAAACCCGCTGGCCGGGATCACCGAGCATTTGCAGCGCCTGGGCCTGCCGCCGCTGGTGATCCGCACCGCCGTACGCACTGGCGACACGCCGCAAAAAGACCGCGCCCTGATGCGCAAGCGCCCGCCGCATATCCTGGTGACCACCCCGGAATCGCTCTACGTGCTGCTGGGCTCGGATTCCGGCCGACAAATGCTCGCCAGCACGCGCACGGTGATCGTCGATGAAATCCACGCCATCGCCGCCGGTAAACGCGGCAGCCACCTGGCGTTGAGCCTGGAGCGTCTGCAAGGTTTGTGCAGTGAACCGCTGACGCGCATCGGCCTGTCGGCCACGCAAAAGCCCATCGAGGCGGTGTCGCGGTTCCTGGTGGGCAGCGGCCGCGATTGCGCCATTGTCGACATCGGCCACGCCCGCCCCCGCGACCTGGATATTGAGGTGCCGCCAGTACCGCTCTCGGCGGTGATGGCCAACGATGTGTGGGACTTGGTCTACGACCGCCTCGCCGAATTGGCCCGCGAACACCGCACCACGCTGGTGTTCGTCAACACGCGGCGCCTGGCCGAACGCCTGGCCCGGCATTTGAGTGAGCGCCTGGGCAAGACGGCGGTGGCCGCGCACCATGGCAGCCTGGCCAAGGAAATGCGCCTGGACGCCGAGCAACGTCTCAAGGCCGGCGAGCTGCAAGTGCTGATCGCCACCGCCTCGCTGGAGCTGGGGATTGATATCGGCGACGTCGATCTGGTCTGTCAGATCGGCTCGCCCGGCTCCATCAACGGGTTTCTGCAAAGGGTCGGGCGCTCCGGTCACCAGGTCGGCGGTACGCCCAAAGGGCGCCTGTTCGCCACCACCCGCGACGATTTGATCGAATGCGCCGCGCTCCTGGATTGCGTGCGCCGGGGCGAATTGGACACCTTGCACATACCCGTGGCGCCGCTGGATGTGCTGGCCCAGCAGATCATTGCTGAGGTCAGCGCCCAGGAATGGTCGGAATCGGCGCTGCTCGCGCTGATCCGTCGCGCCGCGCCCTACGCCGAGCTCGATGAGCATCATTACCAGGCGCTGCTGCAAATGCTGGCCGACGGCTACAACGGCCGCCAGGGCATCCGCAGCGCCTACCTGCACCGCGACGCCCTGACCCGCACGTTGCGCGGACGCCGGGGCGCCAAACTCACCGCCGTGACCAGCGGCGGCACCATTCCCGACAACGCCGACTACAGCGTGTTGCTCGAACCCCAGAGCCTGAACATCGGCAGCGTCAATGAAGACTTCGCGGTGGAAAGCATCGCCGGGGATATCTTCCAGCTTGGCAACACGTCGTATCGGATCCTGCGGGTCGAAGCCGGCAAAGTGCGGGTCGAAGACGCCCATGGCCAGCCGCCGACCATTCCGTTCTGGCTCGGTGAAGCACCGGGGCGCAGCAACGAATTGTCGGCGGCGGTGGCGCGTCTGCAGGGCCTGTTGGACAAGCTTCTCAGCGCCACGCCCGGCGATTTGCAACCGGCACTCCACTGGCTCAGCGACCCCCTGCGGCTGAACCACGCCAGCGCCGAACAAATCCTCGATTACCTGGCACGTACACGCCTGGCCCTGAGTGCCCTGCCGTCCCAGGACACCTTGATCATGGAGCGCTTCTTCGACGCGTCCGGCGGCACCCAACTGATCATCCACACGCCGTTCGGCAGCCGCGTCAACCGCGCCTGGGGCCTGGCGTTGCGCAAGCGTTTTTGCCGCACCTTCAATTTCGAATTGCAGGCGGCGGCCAGCGAAAATGCCATCGTGCTGTCGCTGTCCACCAGCCACAGTTTCGCGCTGGACGAGGTGTGGCGGTACCTCAACAGCAACAGCGCCGAACACCTCCTGATCCAGGCGGTGCTGGATGCGCCGTTGTTCGGCGTGCGCTGGCGCTGGAACGCCGGCGTGGCCCTCGCGCTGCCGCGTTATACCGGCGGGCGCAAGGTGGCGCCGCAGATCCAGCGCATGAAAAGCGAAGACCTCATCGCCAGCGTGTTTCCCGACCAGATCGCCTGCCTGGAAAACCTCGCCGGCGAACGTGAGGTGCCCGAGCATCCGCTGGTGGAACAAACCCTCGACGACTGCCTGCACGAAGCCATGGACAGCGACGCCTGGCTGGCCCTGTTGCGGCGCATGGAGCGCGGCGAAGTCCGTTTGATCAGCCGCGACCTGCCGGCACCCTCGCCCATGGCCGCCGAAATTCTCAGCGCGCGCCCCTACACCTTTCTCGACGATGCGCCGCTGGAAGAGCGTCGCACCCAGGCCGTGCTCAACCGACGCTGGAGCGACCCGCAGAGCACCGACGACCTCGGCGCCCTGGACGCCGAGGCCATCGCGGGCGTGCGCGAGCAAGCGTGGCCGGCGCCCAACGGCGTGGATGAAATGCATGAGGCGCTGATGAGCCTGGCGTGTATCGCCGACGCCGAAGTCACGCCGCAATGGCGTAAGTGGCTGCATGCCCTGGCCAAGGGCGGCCGCGCTTATCAATTGCCCAATGGCTTGTGGGTCGCGGTTGAACGCCTGAGCTGTGTGCAGACAATCTACCCCGGCAACTTGCCGCTGCTGCCCGGTTTCGATGAACCCTGGCCCTTTGATGAGGCCGTGGCCGAAGTGCTGCGCGCACGCCTCAGTGGGTTCGGCCCGCTGACGTTGAGCGAAATCGCCGCGCCGCTCGCGTTGTCGGTGGCGGATGTCACTCAAGCCCTGGCGCGCCTGGAACAGGAAGGCTACGTGCTGCGCGGCCAGTTCAGCCCCGGTGCCACGCAAGAGCAATGGTGCGAGCGCCACCTGCTGGCGCGCATTCACCGCTACACGATCAAGCGCCTGCGCCGCGAAATCGAGCCGGTGGCGTTGCAGGACTTCATGCGTTTTCTGTTCGATTGGCAGCATTTGTCCGACGGCACCCGCGGCCAGGGCAGCGCGATGCTGGCGCAGATTGTCGCGCAGTTCGAAGGGTACGCCGCCGCGACGTCCGCGTGGGACAGTGACCTGCTCAATGCGCGGCTCAAGGATTATTCGCCCACCTGGCTCGATGAGCTGTGCCGCAGTGGCAAGCTGGTGTGGACACGCTTGAGCAACAAGGCCGGCGCCACGGCGCTGCGCAGTACGCCAGTGGTGTTGCTGCCGCGTAGCCAGGTGGGTTTGTGGAGCGGATTGACCGAACTTACCGATGCCGCAACGCTGTCGCCGAAGGCACAGCAGGTGCACCAGGCCCTGCGCGATCACGGCGCGCTGTTTTTTGATGAACTGGTGCACGAAGCCCACTTGCTGCGCAGCGAACTGGAAACCGCCCTGCAGGAACTGGTGGGCGCCGGGCTGGTAAACGCTGACAGCTTCGCCGGGCTGCGCGCCCTGACCACCCCCTGCGAGCAAACGCCAGGCACGCAGCAATCGGCGTGGGCGCGGCGCGTTTATCGGCGGCATGGACGACGCCGGGCGCTGGGCCCTGGTGCGGCGTTCATCAACCGCCGCCGGCCCGCATTCGGCTGAAACCCTGGAGCATGTGGCGATGACCCTGCTGCGCCGTTACGGCGTGGTGTTCTGGCGCTTGCTGGAGCGCGAGGCGGATTGGTTGCCGAGTTGGCGCGAGTTGCTGCGCACCTTCCATCGCCTGGAAGCGCGCGGGGAGATACGCGGCGGGCGCTTTGTCAGCGGCTTGGCGGGGGAACAGTTTGCGTTGCCGGAGGCGATTGCGTTGCTGCGTGAAGTGCGGCGCGGCCGCATGATGGGAGTTTGATTGCGGTGTGTGGGGCTGACCCGTTGAATCTGGTGGGCACGCTGTTACCGGGGAGCAAGGTGCCTGCTGTGAGTGGTAATCGGATCGTGTACCAGGATGGGGTGCCGGCGGCGGTGATGGTAGCGGGCAAGCAGCAGATGTTGCTGGAGGGGGATCAGTTAGCGGTGCAGGAGAAGTTGATCAGGCACTGAACTTGGGGGGACTTTGAGGGCCTCTTCGCGAGCAAGCCCGCTCCCACATGTTGATCCATGTTCCGACAGTGAGCTTTAAGTGGGCTTGACCCGCTCCGACGGCCTGCGCACCCCGGCCACAATCTTGTCCACCGCCTTGGTCGCCGCCACCATGCCGAACGTGGCCGTGACCATCATCACCGCGCCAAACCCGCCGGCGCAGTCCAGCTTCACCCCGTCGCCGACAAAACTCTTCTGCAAACAGATGCTGCCATCCGGCTTGGGGTAACGCAGCTGCTCGGTGGAAAACACGCAGGGCACGCTGTAATGCCGGGTGACGGTGCGCGAGAAGCCGTAATCACGGCGTAAGGTGGAGCGTACTTTCGACGCCAGCGGGTCATTGAACGTACGGTTCAGGTCGCACACCTGGATCAGTGTCGGGTCGATCTGCCCGCCAGCGCCGCCAGTGGTGATGATCTGGATCTTGCGCCGCTTGCACCAGGCAATCAGCGCGGCCTTGGCGTTGACGGCGTCGATGCAGTCGATCACGCAGTCGATATCGGGCGTGATGTACTCGGCCATGGTGTCGCGGGTCACAAAGTCCGCCACCGCATGCACCGTGCAATCAGGGTTGATACCGCGCAGGCGCTCGGCCATCACCTCGACCTTGGGCTTGCCCACGGTGCTGTCCAGGGCATGCAACTGGCGGTTGCTGTTGCTCACGCAGACGTCGTCCAGGTCGAACAGCGAAATTTCGCCCACCCCGCAACGGGCCATCGCTTCCGCCGCCCACGAGCCCACGCCGCCGACGCCGACGATCGCCACATGGGCCGCTTTCAAGCGTTCCAGGCCTTCAATGCCATACAAGCGGGCGACGCCTGCAAACCGCGGATCTTCTGTGCTCATGACCATTACCCTTAAAACCGCGCGCATTATGGACTACACAGCGACAAGTTCGAAGCGACAGGCTACAAGTAAAGAACTTAGATGGCCTTTCGCTGACTAACGTCCGGTTTTTCTCTGCTTGCTGTACGGTCGGGGAGAGGCCGGTGTAGGATGCGCGCCGTTCGGCGTAGGCCGACACCTCTTTTCGTTCCACACCCTTTGGAACCCGACATAGCCATGGCATCGCGTAAATTTGGACTCAACCTGGTGATCGTGCTGGCAATTGCCGCGCTGTTCACCGGTTTCTGGGCGTTGATCAACCGCCCGGTCACCGCCCCCAACTGGCCTGAACAGATCTCCGGGTTTTCCTACTCGCCGTTCCAGCAAGGCCAGTACCCACAGAAAGACCAGTATCCGACCGATGAGCAGATGCGTCGCGACCTCGAGATCATGAGCAAGCTGACGGACAACATCCGTACCTATTCGGTCGACGGTACCCTGGGCGACATCCCCAAGCTGGCGGAAGAATTCGGCCTGCGGGTGACGCTGGGGATCTGGATCAGCCCGGACCTTGAACGCAACGAGCGCGAAATCCAGCGCGCCATCGAAATCGCCAACAGCTCGCGCAGTGTCGTGCGCGTGGTAGTCGGTAACGAAGCGTTGTTCCGTGAAGAAATTACGCCCGAGGCGCTGATCGTGCTGCTGGACCGGGTGCGCGCCGCCGTGAAAGTCCCGGTGACGACGTCCGAGCAATGGCACATTTGGGAAAAGAACCCGCAACTGGCCAAGCACGTCGACCTGATCGCCGCGCACATCCTGCCGTTCTGGGAATATATCCCGATGGACAAGGCCGGCCAGTACGTGCTCGACCGCGCCAAAGACCTGAAGAAACTGTTCCCGAAAAAGCAATTGCTGCTGTCGGAGGTTGGCTGGCCGAGCAACGGGCGCATGCGCGGGGGCAATGAAACCTCGCCGGCGGACCAGGCGGTTTACCTGCGCACACTGGTGAACAAACTGAATCGCCAAGGGTTCAACTACTTCGTGATCGAGGCCTTCGACCAGCCGTGGAAAGTCAGCGACGAAGGCTCGGCGGCGCTTACTGGGGCGTGTTCAACGCCGCGCGCCAGCAGAAATTCAACTTTGAAGGCCCGGTGGTCGCGATCCCGCAATGGCGCGTACTGGCCATCGGCTCGGTCGTCCTCGCACTGCTGTCCCTGACGCTGTTGATGATCGACGGCTCGGCGTTGCGCCAGCGTGGCCGCACCTTCCTCACGTTTATTGCGTTCCTGTGCGGTTCGGTGCTGGTGTGGATCGGCTACGACTACAGCCAGCAATACAGCACCTGGTTCAGCGTGACCGTGGGCATTCTCTTGGCCCTCGGCGCGCTCGGCGTGTTTATCGTGCTGCTGACCGAAGCCCACGAACTGGCGGAAGCGGTGTGGACCCACAAGCGCCGGCGTGAATTCCTGCCGGTAGTGGGGGATTCGGACTACCGCCCGAAAGTGTCGATCCATGTGCCCTGCTACAACGAGCCGCCGGACATGGTCAAACAGACCCTCGACGCCCTGGCCGCCCTTGATTACCCGGACTACGAAGTCCTGATCATCGACAACAACACCAAGGACCCGGCCGTGTGGGAACCGGTGCGCGACTATTGCGCAACCCTGGGCCCGCGCTTCAAGTTCTTCCACGTCGCGCCCCTGGCCGGTTTCAAGGGTGGCGCGCTGAATTACCTGATCCCGCACACCGCCAAGGATGCCGAAGTCATCGCGGTGATCGACTCCGACTATTGCGTGTCGCCAAACTGGCTCAAGCACATGGTGCCGCACTTCGCCGACCCGAAAATCGCCGTGGTGCAATCGCCCCAGGACTATCGCGACCAGAACGAAAGCACCTTCAAGAAGCTCTGCTACGCCGAATACAAAGGCTTCTTCCATATCGGCATGGTTACCCGCAACGACCGTGACGCGATCATCCAGCACGGCACCATGACCATGACCCGTCGCTCGGTGCTCGAAGAACTGGGCTGGGCCGACTGGTGCATCTGCGAAGACGCCGAACTGGGCCTGCGTGTGTTCGAGAAAGGCCTGTCGGCGGCGTATTACCACGACAGCTATGGCAAAGGCTTGATGCCGGATACCTTTATCGACTTCAAGAAACAGCGTTTCCGCTGGGCCTACGGCGCGATCCAGATCATCAAGCGCCATACCGCAAGCCTGTTGCGCGGCAAGGACACCGAGCTGACCCGTGGCCAGCGCTATCACTTCCTTGCGGGCTGGCTGCCGTGGGTGGCGGATGGCATGAACATCTTCTTCACCGTCGGCGCCCTGCTGTGGTCGGCGGCGATGATCATCGTGCCGATGCGGGTTGACCCGCCGCTGCTGATTTTCGCGATCCCGCCGCTGGCGCTGTTCGTGTTCAAGGTCGGCAAGATCATCTTCCTCTACCGCCGTGCGGTGGGCGTGAATCTGAAGGACGCGTTCTGCGCGGCCCTGGCCGGCTTGGCGTTGTCGCACACCATCGCCAAGGCGGTGCTGTATGGCTTCTTCACCAGCAGTATTCCGTTCTTTCGTACACCGAAAAACGCGGATAACCACGGCTTCTGGGTCGCGATTTCCGAAGCCCGCGAAGAAATGTTCATCATGCTGCTGTTATGGGGCGCGGCGCTGGGGATCTACCTGGTGCAGGGCCTGCCCAGCAATGACATGCGCTTCTGGGTGGTGATGTTGCTGGTGCAGTCGCTGCCGTATGTGGCGGCGCTGATCATGGCGTTCCTGTCTTCGTTGCCCAAACCTGCGACGAAGGTTGAGCCTGTGACCGCGGTGTAAAAACTTGCGCAATGCACTAAACGCGGCCTCTGGCCGCCGTTTTGCTTTAAGATAACGGCCGTTTGCGAGATCAGACAGCCGCTGATTCTCCCCTGTGGGAGCGGCTTCTCGCGAATGCGGTGTATCAGTTAA
>JAFHKH010000365.1 GCA_016937595.1 Pseudomonas cedrina subsp. fulgida
CAGCCTCTGTGGAATGTCTGATACACCGCATTCTGCTTGGCTGGGGCTGCTTCGCAGCCCAACGCGGGGCAAGCCCGCTCGCCACAGGGCTTGCCACAGAGGCGGAGATCGGCATTGCTGACGGACCAACTGCCACAGTGTTCAACCGCAGTCAGTCTTGAGCGGATTTGGCGCACTCACAACCATTTACCGCCGCACACGGCTCGCCATGGGCATGGTGCTCGGCACAGCCCTGGCAGCAATAGCCTTTACCGTCCTTCATCACCGCGTCAATGCCCAACACACATCGGCAGTGTGGGCAGGCACAAGTTTGATCTGGCATGGTCAGCCTCCTGTTTTTGATCATGAACGGTGCGGCGCACGCCCCACCTTAAACAGTGACTGCGCGCCGTCGGCGATGGTTCAAACCATCAATCGGTGCGGGTAGTGCTGCGGTACATGAACACCAGCGCCAGGGCCAGACAGGCCATCGCCACAATCCGGCTGCCCGACAGCTCGATGGCGGGGTTGCCCAGCCAGCCGAAATTATCGATCAACATGCCCATGCCCAGTTGGCCGACGATCACCGCTACGGTTGCCACGGCCGTGCCGACAATCGGCACCGCGCCGACCATCACCATCATGTACACCACGCCGAACAACGCGCCGGTCAGTTGCCATTTCGGCACATCCAGCACGCTCACTGCCTGGGCGGGTTCAAAGAACAGAATCAGCAAGGCGGTGACCATTGCGCCGACCACAAAGGTCAACAGGCTGCCGCGCAACACACCAACCGCCTGGCCCAGACGGCCATTGATCGCTGCCTGCACACTCAACACCGCACCCGCGGCCACCACCACTGCCAATAACAGCATCAGATTCATCGCCTTAACCTCGTGCAATCAGAACAAGCGCCACCACCATCAACGCCAATGCAATCCAGCGCTCGCCATTGACCCGTTTGCGCGCCGTGCCGAACCAGCCGAAATGGTCAATCAGCACGCTTTTGCCGACCTGCCCGGACAAGATCGCGATCATGGTCATTGCAATACCGATATGCGGCGTGGCCAGGGTCAACACCACCACGTAAATCGGCCCCAGGAAACCGCCGATCAACTGCCAGCGCGGCAGCTCGGACAGCGCCGGGCCCTTTTGCGGGCCACTGAACAACAGCAGCAGGTACAAAATCGCCGAGCCCACGCCGAAGATGCTCAAGGTCGCCCACAAATGCCCCACCTGCACACCCAGCGGCCCGAGCAACCCCGCTTCAACCGACAGGCCCATCCCCGCGAGGATCACCAGCGGCAACAGCAGCAGCCGCGAAAGGTTTTTCTTTGGCCTGGCCTGGGCCACGCCCTCGACAGCACTTGCTTGCATACATCACCTGCACATCAACAAAGGATTGGTTGACGCGGATTATCCGGTGGTCTTGCTATGCGATAAATGGGAGCATGCCGACAACACCTTTGCGCAAAACGCACAACCAGGAGACCTGATGCAAGGTTTGAATGAATTGAGTTTCAAGGCCTTGCGCCTGTTCGTCGCCGTGCTGGACCTCGGCAGTTTTTCTGAAGTGGCGCGCCGTGAAGGCCTGGCGCCCTCTTCCATCTCCCGGCAGATACAACTGATGGAACAGGCCCTCGGCCAGCAGTTGCTCTACCGGCATACCCGGGCAATCAGCCCCACCGAGACAGGCCGCTTACTGGGCCGGCATGCGCGCTTGATGCTGGAACAGCTGGAAGCCGCCGGCCAGGCCCTGCAGGAGCAGGAAAGCGAGCCCAGCGGGCTGGTGCGCATCAATGCGCCGATGGTGTTCGGCCAACGTCATCTTTCGCCTTGGCTTGGCGAGCTGTGCAGACGCTATCCGAAGCTGCAACTGGATATCCAGCAAACCGACACGTTCGTCGACCCCCTGCAAGATGGCACCGACCTGCTTTTTCGCATCGGCGTGCTCAACGACTCCAGCATGCAGGCACGCATTTTCGCGCCGCAACGCTTTCGCATCGCCGCCAGCCCCGCCTACCTGGCCAGGCATGGCACGCCGCGCCACCCCGACGAACTGGCCGACCACCAGTGCCTGGCCTACAAAGGCATCACCGGCCAGCAACGCTGGTTCTTCCGCAAGGGCCAGGGTGACTGGACGCCCTACAGCGTCAAGGGCCCGCTCACCGGCAACCATGCCGACACCCTCACCCATGCCGCCGAGCAAGGGCTGGGGCTGGTGGTGTTTCCTTCATGGTTGATCGGCGAAGGCTTGCGTGCCGGTACGTTGCAGGCGGTGCTCACCGAATACGACGTAGCGACAACCCTGGAGCCGCAGCAGATTGCGGCGTTGTGGCCGGGCAGCCGACGCTTGTCGCTGAAGGTACGGACGGTGATTGATTACTTTGTGGCGTGTTTTGGGGCGGTGCCGTATTGGGACCGGTGAATTGAGCAGGCCGTGCAAGCAGCGCAACTAAAGATATTTCCTACGTCAGGAAGTCGTTAAATTCTGATTTTACTGGCCAGCATTCCTAGGCAGAGCGCACTGCGGCAGACTTTGGCACCTTCCGCATGGAGAGAAGCCATGGATGCGACAAGCGCAGAACTTAAGGTTCCGTTCGATCTGGCAAAGGAAAACTTTTCGAAACTGGTTCGCCAAGCCAGCGCCGGGAACATCATAACGATCACTCAGGATGGCCGCGCACTTGTCCGGCTCGTGGCTGCAGAGTTGCAGCCTGGACGTCGGATCGGCGCAATGAAAGGAAAACTTGTCATCCCCGCAGACGTTGGTTCGCCGCTTCCAGACGACACGCTGGAAGCGTTCGAACGCAGGTCATTTGTTTAACCTGATCACAATCAAAACACCCACTGCCCAATCAACCAGGCATTCGCCCCGCTGATCACCGCAAACAGAAACCAGGCCAACAACCGCGTCGGCAGCCGATTCACGAACGGCCCCATCAGTTGCTTATCGCCGGTCATGCGAATCAACGGGTACAGCGCAAACGGCAGTTGCAGGCTGAGCACCACCTGGCTGAGGATCAGCAGCTTGCCGATGGCGTCATCGCCCATCAGCCACACGCCGAGAAACGCCGGGATCAGCGCCAGCCCGCGCGTGATAAGGCGCCGTTGCCAGCAAGGAATCCGCAGGTTGAGGTAGCCCTCCATGATCACCTGCCCGGCGATGGTGCCGGTGAAGGTGGAACTTTGGCCGGAGGCCAGCAGGGCCACGCCAAACAGGATGCTGGCAAACGCGCCGCCTACCAGCGGGTCGAGCAGATGGTAGGCATCCTGGATCTCGACGACGTCGGTGTGGCCCGTCTTATGGAAGGCGGCTGCGGCGAGCACCAGGATTGCAGCGTTGACCAGCAACGCCAGGGCCAGCGAGCCGATGGTGTCGATACGCGCCAGCTTGACCGCGTCCTGTTTGCTGGCAAGGTCCTTGCCGATCATCCGGGTCTGCACGATGGAGCTGTGCAGGTAGAGGTTATGGGGCATCACCGTGGCACCGAGAATACCGATGGCCAGGTACAACGGCGCGGCGTCGCTGATGGCCGACAATGACGGGGTGAAGCCGCTGAACACGTCCGGCCAATAGGGTTTGATCAGGACCAGTTCGATAAAGAAACACACGCCGATGGTCGCCACCAGCGCCAGCATGATCGCTTCCAGCCGCCGGAAGCCGCGGTTCTGGAGGGCCAGGATCAGCAACGTGTCGAAGGCAGTGATCACAATACCGGTGGTCAGCGAAACGCCGAGCAGCAAGTGAAATGCCAGGGCGCAGCCCAGCACTTCGGCAAGGTCGGTGGCGATGATGGAAACCTCCGCCAGCACCCACTGGGTGCGGGCAGAACGCTTGCTATAGCGTTCACGGCACAGTTGCGCCAAGTCCTTGCCGGTGGCGATGCCCAACCGCGAGCACAGGCACTGCACCGCCATCCCTGCCAGGCTGGCCAGCAGTACCACAAACAACAGGCTGTAACCGTAACGTGAGCCAGCCTCGATGGCCGTGGCCCAGTTTCCCGGGTCCATGTAGCCGATGGAAATCAGCAGGCCTGGGCCTGCGAACATCAGCACGCGCTTGAAGAACGAGGCCTTGGGATCAACGGCGACGGAGCCCGCCACTTCCGGCGGGCAAAACGGGGCGGTGGCGATTTTTGGCAGGCTGAATTTCACGCGGTATTCCAGGCAAACACACTCGAGGGACGCGCAGCTTATCAGTCCGACGCAACGGTGCGCATCACCGTCTCCCGCGGCAGGTCGAACGCCTCGACCACCTGCACCACCAGGTCCAGCTCCTGATTCAATGCTTCACGTTCCATGCGCTGGCGGATCATCCCAATCACCAGCACCGCCAGCGAGGTGATCGAATACGCCGGCCCGGAAAACGCGCGTACGCCGCTCACCAGCAGCATTGCCGCCGCCACCGCTTGCCCGACCACCGGAATCGCCGAAGCCGCGCCACGGCGCAGGATAAACCCGGTCAACCCGGCCAATGCCGTACCACTCAACGCCGTGGTGGCCGATCGGCCGACATCGAAGCGGCTGAACAATCCCTGTTCCTTTTGCGCAGCGGCCTTGAGGTGCGCGTCGAACACCTGCCGGTCAGCGTGACTGAGTTTGTCCTTGTACTGCTCGATGAGTGTTTCCGCGACCTGGGCCTCGAGGTCTGCCAATTCAACGGTATCCAGGGGGCCGTCGAACTTGATCCCCAAACGTCGCACCACGTCTTCGGCGATCTGGCGATAACTCACGCCATGGCCACGGGCCAGGTTCATAAAGGTATCGCCGCCCATGCGTTGCAGTTCGATGGCCAGCTTGAGTGGCTCACGCGCCGTGGCATCGATGGATGCACTGCGCTTTTGCGCCATCAGTTCGGCGAGGAACTTCAACTCCTCCGGCCGCGCCTGCACCAGCGCCGGGAAAAGCTCCGCGTCCTCTTCGGCAAAACGTACCTCGGTGCTGCGCTGGTCGGAGCGGATCATGCCGCGCCGCTCGTGCAACAGGTCGGTATACTGCACCACTGTCTGCAACTGCGGCCAATAGGCGGCGTGATCGAAGCTCGCCAGGTGCACATTGGTGACCTTGGCCTTGAGCGCCGGCGTCAGCGGTATCGCGTAACGGCCAATGCAGCGCTCGGTATCGGGCTTGATAGCCAGCGCCCAATCCTTGCTGGAATGGCAGTTGATCACTCGCCCCTTGAGTGGCGCCGAGACTTCATCCCACGGGCTCGACGTGCAGATCGCACCGCCCATCAACAGCAAATTGTCCAACGGCAGCTCGCGCGCGGTTTCAGGGCTGGCCAACAGGCTCTTGACCAGAATGCGCGCGCCCAGGGAATGGCCGATCAGGTTGATACGCCGCACCTCAAGGGACTCACCGTGCAGGTAGCTGGCAAGTTCCGGCAGCAGGCTCCTGGCGACTTCGTCCACCCGCGCCTCGACGCTTTTATAGTGGTCGAGAAAATACGCAATGGCCTTGCCCACCCCCACGGTCGCCGCGCCCAGGCTACCGCCGCCAAGCATCGCGCCCAGCACATCCTTGAAGGGAGCAAACAGGTTTTCCAGGAAATGTCCGGCTGGCCAGAACAGCATCAGGTTGGTCGAGCCCTCGATGCTGGCCAACTGCGCCGTGAAGCTACCCAGTTGTTGCCGGTTGAAGAACGCCGAATAACCGTGAACGTAGAGATTGAGCACATCACCCTGGGGCTCGCCACACAGTAAGAACGTAGGCTTGCGGGTACGGTGCATTTCATCCCACTGGTGCTGCATGGGGCAGTGACTCCTGCTGACGACGGACGGCGATAGTATCAAAGGGGGAGGCTCAACGTCGTACCGCTGGGGAAAAACACCACGCCGGCGCCTCTGGATTCACTGCCAACTATCCATAGCTATAGATAGTCTTGGCAAAAACCAAGGATTTTTTTCGCATATCCGTTGCTTTAGCCTAGGTCCGGTCTTGTACTGAATTGAGAAAACACCATGAGCACACCCGAATTTTTTGTCACCCCAGGTTATGGCGACTATCTGCGCGAGCATCTGCATTACTCACAAGCGATAAGGGTCGGTAATCGCGTGGAGACCTCTGGCCAGGGCGGCTGGAACGATGAATTCCAGATCCCCGCCGACCTGGCGACGAAATAGCTCAAGCGTTCCACAACCTGGAACGCACCCTGGCCACCGCTGGCGCGAGTTGGGAGCATGTGATTCACGTGAACTCCTACCACGTCGGTGGTTTCCCGCCCGAGGTCAACGAGGCGATGGTCAAGCGCTACCGCCAGTACATGCCCAACCATGCGCCGATCTGGACACAGGTAGGCGTTGAGGCCTTGGGCCTGCCGACCATGCGCGTGGAAATCCGCGTGACCGCAATCATTCCCTGACCCCGAACGTACGCATCACCCACTCGACAAACACCTTGAGCCGCGCGCTCTGATGACGATTGGGTGGGTAGAGGATATGCAGCGGTGTGGGCGGGCGTGACCACTCCGGCAACACGCTGACCAATTGGCCAGTGTCCACGTAGTACTGCACGATCGACTTGAAATGCTGCCCGACGCCCAGGCCTGCGAGCAGCATTTCCTTAAGACCATTGCCCTCGTTGGTTGAAAACGCACAGTCGCCCACTTCGATGCGCGTTTCGCCCTGCTCGAACACCAGCGGTTCCGGCTTGCCCGCGCCAGTAAAGAAATAGCCAACGTTGAGGTGGTTATGCGCCAGGTCCCGCGGGGACATAGGCAGGCCTCGACTTTCCAGATAACTGGGCGCGGCGCAGGTCAAGTATTCCAGGTCCGCCACTTTGCGGCCGATCATCGCCATGTCATCCAGCTTGCCGGCGCGGATAACACAATCCACACCCTCCCCCACAATATTCACCGCGCGATCACTGATGCCCAACGCAACGGTGATATCAGGATACTCGCGATGAAAATCCACCAGCGCCGGAATCAACAGGCAATTGGCAAACGACGCCGGAGCATCCACTCGCAGATGCCCACCGGGTTTGAGTGTTTGCCCGCGTAGGGCGCTGTCCACTTCATCCAGCTCGGCCACCAGGCGCCGGGCGTGTTGGTAATACTCCAACCCTTCGGAGGTTGGCGCCAGGGCACGGGTGGTGCGGTGCATCAACTTGATGCCCAAGTGTTTCTCAAGATCGGTGATCAGTTTGCTCAGGGTAGAACGCGGCAGTGCCAATTGATCGGATGCACGACTGAATGAGCCGGTCTCGACGACACGGACGAAAGCGCGCATGGCGAGAAGTTGGTTCACGGCATTGGCCTAATGGATGATGCCGGGCGCACGGCGTGGCGGTTGCAATCGCTGTCAGTACGCAAAGTTATCGATCTTCACCTGGCCATCCGGAAACGTGGCAATAATCTCCAGCTCGCCGCCCATCGCGCGGATATAGTCACGCAACGTACTGATGTACATGTCGGTGCGCCGTTCCATCCTGGAGATGGCCGCCTGGTTGATATTCAGCGCTTTGGCCAGGCTTTGCTGGCTGAGCTGCTGAGCCTTGCGCAGCTCATGCAGCGGCATTTCCTGCAGGTGTTGCTGGAACAACAGCTTGGCTTCGGCACGGGCCTGGGGCGCCATGCGGGCTTGAAGCTCAGCGAATTTCTTAGCCATGGTTACGGCCCTCTTTACGCAATGTTTCCAAATGCACGTCATACAGTCTTTCTGCCATAGGGACGTGTTCCTCATACCATCGATGTCGTCCGGTCTTATCTCCACCCATCAGCAATAACGCGCATCGCCGTGGATCAAATGCGTATAACACTCGAAAAGGCCGCCCTGCATGCTGTATGCGCAGTTCCCGCAGGTTGCCATGCCGTGAGCCTTTGATATCGCTGCTGTGGGGAAAGCCCAGGCCTGGGCCGAAAAGCGCCAGCAAATCCACGCTGGCGGAAACCGAAATTTGCTGCTTCGCTCCCAAGGCATCCCACCATTCTTCGAATTCATCCGTGTATTCAATGTCCCAACTCATGAAAATATGCCATCCAAGGAATATAAACTCAAGGGCATAAAACTAGAGCCGGAAGGATCGGGCATCCACCCGCCGCCATCGGGAAAGTGTTTGTACATCCTTCAAATACCCCGACAGAGCGCTCGACATCTCATAAAAACGCTGCAGTATCAAGCTGATATGCAGCAAAAACACAATTTTCAAAATGTAAAAAGCGCTCTAATAACGCCCTGTTGATTTCGATTTAAAGATTCTGGAGTTCGCAATGCCCCATGAAGGCAACCTGTTACAAGCAGCCGTGGTGTTCCTGCTCGCCGCCGTGCTGACCGTACCCCTGGCCAAACGCCTGCAACTGGGCGCGGTGCTGGGCTATCTGTTTGCCGGTGTGATCATCGGCCCGTCGGTGCTGGGCCTGATCGGCAACCCGCAAAGCGTGGCGCAATTCTCCGAACTGGGGGTGGTGCTGCTGTTGTTCATCATCGGCCTGGAATTGTCACCCAAGCGTCTATGGGTGATGCGCAAGGCGGTGTTCGGCGTCGGCCTGGCCCAGGTGCTGCTGACCGGCGTGGTGATGGGCGCGGTCGCGCTGTGGCTGTTTGGCCAGCCGTGGAACAGCGCCATCGTGCTGGGGCTGGGCCTGGCGCTGTCGTCCACGGCCTTCGGCCTGCAAAGCCTGGCCGAGCGCAAGGAGTTGAACCAGCCACACGGTCGCCTGGCATTCGCCATTCTGCTGTTTCAGGACATTGCCGCGATCCCGCTGATCGCCCTGGTGCCGCTGCTGGCCGGCAGCAATCACCCGACCAGCGAAGCCGAGGGCCTGCGGCATGTCTTGCAGATTCTCGGCAGCATCGCCGTGGTGATCATCGGCGGACGCTACCTGTTGCGCCCGGTGTTTCGCATCGTCGCCAAGACCGGCCTGCGCGAAGTCTCCACCGCCACCGCGTTGTTGGTGGTGATCGGCACCGCCTGGTTGATGGAGTTGGTGGGCGTGTCCATGGCCCTGGGCGCTTTCCTCGCCGGCCTGCTGCTGGCGGACTCGGAATACCGCCACGAACTGGAATCCCAGATCGAGCCGTTCAAGGGCTTGTTGCTGGGGCTGTTTTTCATCAGCGTGGGCATGGGTGCCAACCTCGGTTTGCTGCTCAGCTCGCCGCTGGTGGTGATCGGGCTGACGCTGCTGCTGATCGGTTTGAAACTGCCCCTGTTGTATGGCGTGGGCCGCCTGGTGGACGATCTCAACCGCGAAAGCGCGCTGCGTCTGGGCATTGTGCTGGCGGCGGCGGCGAATTTGCCTTCGTGGTGTTCAAGATCGGTCGCGACCAGGGCCTGTTCGAGCCCCACCTGTACGACATTCTGGTGCTGACCATCACCCTCTCCATGGCCGTGACCCCGCTGCTGTTGCTGGTGTGCCCGAAGCTGTTCAAGCCCAAGGTCAAGCCGGTGGAAGTGCCCGAGGAATACCGCGCCATCGAAAGCGACGCGCCCCGCGTGGTCATCGCCGGCATGGGCCGCATGGGGCAGATCGTTGCGCGGATCCTGCGCGCGCAGAACATCTCGTTCATCGCCCTGGACACCTCGGTGGAAACCATCGAACTGACCCGCAGCTTCGGTGGCATGCCGGTGTTCTACGGCGACCCGCAACGCCCCGAGATCCTGCACGCGGCCAAGGTCGACCAGGCAGAATTCTTCGTGATCGCCATGGATGACCCGGAGATCAACATCAAGACCGCCGAGCTGGTGCGCAACCTCTACCCGCACATGCAGATCATCGCTCGCGCGCGTAACCGCCAGCACGTGCATCGCCTGGTGGACCTGGATGCCTCGCCGGTTCGCGAAACGTTCTACTCCAGCCTGGAAATGAGCCGCCGCACCCTGGTCGGCCTGGGCTTGAGCCAGGCCCAGGCGACGCGCGCATCACCCGCTTCAAGAATCACGACTTGCAAGTGCTGGCCGCGCAACACGCGGTGTACGACGACGCCGCCAAGGTCATGCAAACCGCCCAGGAAGCGCGGACGGAGCTGGCGCGACTGTTCGAGATGGATCGACTTGAGGAAGAGTCCGACAAGACATGAGGCTGCGGATGAACGATTTTGCGAAATTTCTGACAGAATACGCCGCAACCTCGTTCATCCCTGGAGCGCTTCATGGCCACTTTCACCAAGACCGCCGCCCTGCTGGCCCTCGCACTGACCGCCGGCAGCGTCTTCGCCGCGTCCAAGCCGGCCACGCAGACCATCTCCACCCTGGGCGGCAAGTTCACCTTCACGCTGCCCAAGGCCTATGTGGCCGACACCCTGCCGGCCGGCAAAGCCGAAGACGGCACGGCCGCTACCCAGGGTACGATGTACGCCAACCAGACCACGAAAAGCGTGGTGATCGTCGCCGAGACCGTGCGCAACGACGGGGTCAGCATCAAGGACGACGACGCGCCATTCCTTGACGGCGCCGTGGCCGGTTTCATCAAGGACCAAAGCGCCGCCCTGCCGGACTTCAAGAAACAGAGCGAGAAGAAGCTGACGCTCAAGGGCCTGGGCCTGCGCCAAGTGGACAGCACCGCGACCCAGGGCGGCGGCAAAACGCTGAATTCCACGTTCCTGGGTGGTTCGGGTAATCACCTGCTGGTGATTCAAGCGATTTCGCGGGCCGATGACGCCAAGGGCCATGCAGCGCTGGTGAAGCAAATTACCGGCGGTAAGTAAGCCTTAGTCCTGACAACACAAATCAACTGTGGGAGCGGGCTTGCTCGCGAAGGCGGTGGTTCAGTCAATACATGTGCTGACTGACACACCGCATTCGCGAGCAATGCCCGCTCCCACATTTAGATCGTGTTTATTTCAGGCTTTTCTCCAGCCAGGCTTTCAAGTCCTGCACTTCCGCGTCGCTGACGGTGTGGTTCATGCCCGGATAGCCATGGAACTCCGGTTTCAACCCCAACCCCGTCAACACCTCATTCGCCCGCGTCGCCGACGCATACGGCAACACCTGGTCCAACGTGCCATGCCCAATAAAGATCGCCAACTTGCCCAGTGACGCATCCGGCTTCAACTGCGCCTTGAGCACCGGTAACACGCTGCCACTCAACGCCGCGATCCCGCGCACCAGTTGCGGGTCACGCAGCGCCACTTCATACGACATGATTGCGCCCTGACTGAATCCCACCAGAAACACCCGGTCACGGCGCGTGTGGTACTTGGCGGTGGCCTTGCCGACAAAATCCTTGAGCAGCCGGGCACTGCTCTGCAGGTCGGCCGTCACGCCGTCGTACTCGCCGTCGCCAGGGGCCTTGGTAAACCAGCGGAATCCACTCGAATCCACCGGCATCGGCGCCCGCACTGACAGGTAGGTCCAAGTGGACGGCAACGCGTCCTTGATACCGAACAGGTCTTGCTCGTTGCTGCCGAAACCGTGCAGGAAAATCACCAGCGGCTGGTTGCGCGCGTCGCCCTGGGTCTGTTCCAGGTACGACAACGGCAAATCGGTGTGCAGCGTGTCGTCGGCATGGGCGGTGCCGACCAGCAGGGTCAGCGCCAGGGCGAACAGTTTGAGCATGGGACGTCACCTCAGGGTTTACGTAACAGATAAGTGTCCATGATCCAGCCATTTTCCAGGCGCGCGACCTTGCGCACCCGTTCGATTTCTTCCGCTACCTCGCCGACCTTGCCGCTGATAAGGATCTCGTCCGGCGTCCCCAGGTAGGCCCCCCAATAGATCTCCAGGTCTTGGTCGGCCACGGTGCGGTAGGAATCTTCGGCGTCGAGCATGACCACCAGCGTATCGGCATCACTCGCCTGCCCGCCGCCAAACGGCGCCCGGTGGTGATCTCGACGGACTTGCCAATGCGGTTCAGCGCCACTTTGTGCCGGGCGGCCAGGGCCTGCACGCTGGTGATACCAGGGATCACTTCGAACTCGAAGGTGCAACGGCCACTGGCCTGGATCGCCTGCAAAATGCGAATGGTGCTGTCGTACAGCGCAGGGTCGCCCCAGGCCAGGAAAGCGCCCACTTCGCCGTCAGCCATTTCCTCATTGATCATGCGTTCGAAGGTCTGCTGCTTGTCGCGGTTGAGGTCCTGCACGGCCGTGGTGTAGTCGATATCGCCACGCACGCGCTCGGGGCACGCAGCCTCGACGAAGCGGTAGCCGGGCTCGGTGATGTAGGTCTGGCAGATCTCGCGGCGCAGGTCGATCAACGTGTCTTTGCTCTGGCCCTTGTCCATCAGAAAAAACACGTCGGTGCGGTTCAGCGCCTTCACGGCCTGCATCGTGATGTAGTCAGGGTTGCCGGCGCCAATGCCGATGATCAGGATGCGTTTCATGGGTTGCTCTCAGTGCGGGGCGTGGATTTTGCCATGCTCAGGCGTCTAGGCGTGAGCTTGCAGGCGCAGGCGCCATACATCGTTGAAGCGCAGCTCGGTGGCGGACAAAGGTTCGACGTCGATCAGGTAGAACATCGAGATCGGAAACTGCATGACGTACAACATCGCGGCGCGGATCACAAGCGGATGGGTGACGGCGACAACATGCCCGGGGCGGGTTTCGAGGGATTTCATCCACCGCCCTACCCGTGTGCACACATGGTCCACGGATTCGCCGCCATGGGCTGTACTGGCGCTGTTGCCAAGCCAATCTATCAACTCGTTACGATCAACCTCGTTGATGTCCTTACCTTTCCAACGGCCCAGGTCGCCATCACGCAGGGCTTTCTCGACCACGGGATGGCTGCCGAACATACCCGCCGTCTGCCGGGTACGAGCCTCGGGGCCGCATAACAAACGCGGGTTCCTGTAACGACCGGCAAGGGACAAACCTGCATTTCGCCAATCCATCGCGACGGACTCATCATCGGGAAAGCTGCCCTTTTTCTGCTGAGGCGTCACGGCATGGCAAATGAGTGTCAAACGAGTGGACTGTGGCACGGTTTGCCTCAATGACCGGGATGAGGCCACTAAGACTGGCGCAGTTATCGCCCAGGCGCAACGCCTTGTGCCAGATAGAGCACCTGGTAACCCGTCCCCGCATGCTCGGCGTCCAGCGCCTTGGCCGACAAGGTAAACCGAACCAGACGCCACGCCTGCACGTCCAGCGCCAGGAACACCGCGAAGGTGTCAGTGCAATCAGCCACGCATTGATTGCGGCGCTTCTCCTCGGCCAATATCCGGCCCGGTCCGCACCAGGCCCCAGCGGCCATTCTTCCCGGTACAGGCTTAATGCGCCCTGCGCCGGGCCACGCCGTAGATCCAGCGGCAACCAGCTCTCGATGTGCGGGCGACCAAAGCTGTCGAGCACTTTCTGAAACCGCTCGCCCAGCAAAAAATCGGCGGCCTGCAGCGGATCGGCCCACAGGTACACCGACGCATACACATTGCCACCGCGTTCCTGCGTGATAAACGCCTTGAACAGCAATCCCTCGGCGTGATCCCACGACGGGCCCAACTGCGCGGCACGTCGGCGAATCAGGTTCATGTCGTAGTCGGCGGGTAAGCGGTGCGAGTACTGTTTGGCGAACATAAAAAGCTCCCAGGCAAGATGAGGCTACAGCTTGCGCACTCGCCATGATTACAACAAGATATGCCTCAATATAGATGAGATAAGAAATGAATATGGCTGAGGCGCTCAAACCCCTGGATATCGACACCGTGCAGGCCTTCGTGCTGGTGGCAGATTTTGCCAGTTTCACCCGCGCCGCCGAGGCCCTCGACACATCCCAGGCCGCGATCAGCCTCAAGCTCAAGCGCCTTGAAGCGCGCATCGGCTATCGTTTGCTCGAACGCACGCCCAGGCATGTGCGGCTGTCGTCGCAGGGTGAACAATTTATCGTCGCCGCTCGTGCGCTGCTCAACGCCCATGAACGTGCCTTGGGCGATATGAGCAGCCATACACGCCGACGCTTGGTGATCGGCATCAGCGACCACGTGGCCGGCCCCGACTTACCGGCCTGGCTCAGCCGTCTGGCCGCCTACGATCCTATGGTTATCCTCGAAGTGCGCATCGCCGCTTCCCGCGATCTGGTCGCCGCCTTCGATCGTAAAGAGCTGGACGCTGTGATCGTGCGCAACGAGGGCGAACGCCACGACGGCGAAGTATTGGCCGTGGAGCGCTTTGGCTGGTTCGCCGCCCCCACCTGGCAACCCATCCCCGGCATGCCACTGCGCAATGGCGACGATGGCCGCGCCCTGCGGGGTTCGCCACTTGGCCACGCGCGCACTGGACGCAGCGCGCATCGACTGGACCGAAGTATTCGTCGGCGGCGGTGTGATGGCCGTGGGCGCGGCTGTCAGCGCCGGATTGGGCGTGGCCGCCCTCGCCCACCGCGTGGCCCGGCCGGCGCGGTGGACGTGAGCGAGCAATACGGTTTGCCGCCGTTGCCCGTCAGCGAGGTGGTTCTCTACAGTCGTATCAGTGATGGCCGTTCAAAAGAGACGTTGCGCGCACTGAGTGCAACATTCCGAGGCGTGTTGCAGCGTTAGGATGCACTCCGGTGGCAGCTGACTTGCCTGCGATAGCGGCGGGTCAGCGGACACAGCCGCACTGATACACCCCAATCGCAGGCAAGCCAGCTCCCACATTGAGCCGCGCCATATCATCGACTGATCGCTCCCACGCGTACCGCAGCCGTGCGATCACGCGGCCTGGCTTTCCTTTTTCAAACTGTCCATATCAATCACGAACCGATACTTCACATCGCCCTTGAGCATCCGCTCATACGCTTCGTTGATGCCCTGGATATCGATCATCTCGATGTCCGAGACAATCCCGTGCCTGGCACAGAAATCGAGCATGTCCTGGGTTTCCTGGATGCCGCCGATCAACGAACCGGCCAGGCTGCGGCGTTTGAAGATCAGGTTGAACACCGTGGGCGACGGGTGCGGGCTGTCGGGTGCGCCGACCAGGGTCATGGTGCCGTCACGCTTGAGCAGGTTGAGGAAGGCGTCGAGGTCGTGAGGGGCGGCGACGGTGTTGAGGATGAAGTCCAGGCTGTTGGCGACCTTGGCCATTTCGTCCGGGTTCTTCGACACCACCACCTGATCGGCACCCAGGCGCAGGCCGTCTTCGCGCTTGTTGGGTGAGGTGGTGAACAACGTCACATGGGCGCCCATGGCATGGGCAATTTTCACCGCCATATGGCCCAGGCCGCCGAGGCCGACCACACCGACTTTCTTGCCGGGGCCAACCTGCCAGTGATGCAGCGGCGAATACGTCGTAATGCCCGCGCACAGCAGCGGCGCCACGGCGGCCAGGTTGGCGTCGGCGTGGGAAATGCGCAGTACGAACTTCGCCTTGACCACGATGCTCTCGGAGTAGCCGCCGAAGGTGTTTTCACCCCCGAACACCGGACCGTTATAGGTGCCGGTAAAGCCGTTCTCGCAGTATTGCTCTTCGCCTTCGGCACAGGACGCGCACTGCTGGCAGCTGTCGACCATACAGCCGACGCCCGCCAAATCACCGACTTTGAACGTGCTGACATTGGCGCCTACCGCCGTGACGCGGCCGACGATCTCGTGGCCAGGCACGGAGGGATACAGGGTGTTGCTCCACTCGTTGCGCACGGTGTGCAAGTCGGAGTGGCAAACCCCGCAATACAGAATGTCGATCTGCACGTCATCAGCCCCCGGCGCGCGGCGCTCGAAGGTAAAAGGCTTGAGGGAATCCTTGGCGTTCCGGGCGGCGTAACTGTAAGTCTTGGCCATTTCGTTCACCTGTTTAATCGGATACTGGAAGTCAGAGGACCGGCCCGGACGCTGAATCGTTCAATCAAGCACGCCTGTACAATTCGCCCCGCCACCGCGTCCCTAAGCTCACGGCTTTCGATCCTAGGCATAGCGCTGGAGAGTAAGCATGTGTAAACGCGTGATTAAGGTTTCCCTGGCCCTGACCTTGCTGGCCGGGCAGATCATGGGCAGTGCATTCGCCGCAACACCCGCGGTGGCCGTGGCACCGCAATACGACACCAGCCACGTCTACGTCGCACCGGCCGATGTCGACCGCTTTGCCCAGAGTTTCCTGGCGACCTTTGGTGGCACAAGCACCGCCCAGGTGGTGGTGAATGTGCTGCCGGTGCCGAGCAGCACCACCTCGCAGTTGCTGCAGACGCCAGCCGGCACGGTGTCGCTGTTTGGTTTCACCACCCCGATCCCGCACCCGTTCGGCCAGGAACGCAATGGCTACCTGGTCAAGGACATGGACGTCGCGCTCAAGGCCGCCCGTGAAAACGGTGCGGCGGTGATCGTCAGCGATTTCCCCGACCCGATCGGGCGTGACGCGGTGGTGCAGTGGCCGGGCGGCGTGAACATGCAGCTCTACTGGCACACCAAGACCCCGGATTACGCCGCGTTCCAGACCGTGCCGGAAAACCGCGTGTACCTCAGCGCGGACCGCGCCGACGCCTTTATCAACGCCTTTACCGGCTTCTCCCACGGCAAGGTCCTGGCCGATGACAAGCACGCCCCTGGCGTCGATATTGGCCAGCCGGCGGCAGCTATCGCCGTGTCGACATCGAGTCGCCGTTCGGGCGCATGGCGGTGCTGGTCACCAACGGTCAACTGCCCTACCCGTTCGGCCACGAGACCACCGGTTACCAAGTGGCTGACCTGACAGCCACCCTGGGCAAGGCCACCGGCTCCGGCGCCAAGGTGCTGGTGCCTGTCTTCGAGAGCAAAGGCCGGCGCAGCGCATTGGTCGAGTTCCCGGGCGGCTACGTCGCCGAAATTCACCAGTTCAACGCGGCAAAATGAAGCGCCGTGCAGGCCTGGGCCTGGCGGTGCTGTGGCCGCTGCTCGCCGGCAGCGTCCACGCCGACGAGCAAGTGACACGCCCTGCCATCAAGGCCAACCGTTGGCAGGAAGACTGGTCGGCCCTGCAGAACCCGGCGCTGCGCAGCCAACCGTTGGACAACTTGAAGTACATCCCGCTGTCGAGTGCCGACCCGTTCAGCTATCTGTCCCTGGGCGCGACGTTGCGCGAACGCTTCGAGATGAACGATGCCAGCGGTTTCGGCGTGCGCGACGTGAAGCGTGATCGCTACCTGATCCAGCGCTTCCAGGTGCATGCGACCTGCACCTGAACCGGAATTGGCGGGTGTTCACCCAGCTCGAAGACGTGCGCGCCTACGACAAAACCACGCTTGGCGGCGCCGACCAGAACCGCGTCGACCTGCGCCTGGCCTTTGCCGAATACGTCAATACCTTCAGCAGCGGTACGCTGAAGGCACGCGTCGGGCGCCAGGATTTCGCCTTCGACCTGCAGCGCTTCATCTCATCGCGGGATGGCCCGAATGTGCGGCAATCCTTCGATGCGCTGTGGGCCGACTGGGAGACGTCCAACTGGCGCTTCATCGGCATTGCCAGCCAGCCGGTGCAGTACCAGGACGAACGGCATTTCGACGACAGGTCCAACCGCGATGCGCGCTTTCACATGGTGCGGGTCGAACGCCTGGTGGGCGGCAAGAACGAACTGTCGGCCTACTACGGCGTGTATGAACGCAGCGCCGCGCACTACCTGGACGCGGACGGCGAAGAGACCCGCCACCTGTTCGACGCACGCCTGGGCGGCGCGGCCAGGGGCTTTGACTGGGACGTCGAAGCGATGCTGCAAAGTGGTTCGGTGGGCAGCAAGGACATTCGCGCCTGGGCCGGCGGCAGCCGCACCGGCTATACCTTCGACAGCCTGGCCTGGAAGCCGCGCGTGGGCCTGCAACTGGACATCGCCTCGGGCGACCGTAAAAGCGGCGATGGCAGCGTCGGCACGTTCAACCCGCTGTTTCCCAACGGCTACTATTTTTCCCTGGCGGGCTATACCGGCTACAGCAACCTGATTCACGTCAAGCCGTCGATCACCGTCAAGCCGATCGACAAGCTCAGCGTGCAAACCGCCATCGGCCTGCTCTGGCGGCAGACCACCCGCGATGCCGTGTACACCCAGCCCAACCTGCCGGTGGCTGGAACGGCAGGCCAGGGCGGTCGCTGGACCGGTGCCTACGCACAATTGCGCACCGACTATGTGTTCGGCCCCAACCTCACCGGCGCCGTCGAAGCCGTGCACTACGACGTCGGCCAGGCCCTGCGCGAGGCCGGCGCTGATGACAGCAATTACCTGGGGGTCGAGCTGAAGTTCAGCTGGTGACCCAAACAAGCACACCCGTACAAGCCCGGCGTACGCTTTACACCAATAGTGACGCTGAGTTTTTCCCCGCTACCCAAGGAGTTTTCCATGAGCACATTTGTTGCCAAAGACGGTACCCAGATCTACTTCAAGGACTGGGGCAGCGGTAAGCCCGTACTGTTCAGCCACGGCTGGCCGCTGGATGCCGACATGTGGGAATACCAGATGGAATACCTGAGCAGCCGCGGCTTTCGCACCATCGCGTTCGACCGCCGTGGTTTCGGCCGCTCGGACCAACCGTGGACCGGTAACGATTACGACACCTTCGCCGACGATATCGCGCAGTTGATCGAACACCTGGACCTCCAGGACGTCACCCTGGTGGGCTTCTCCATGGGCGGCGGCGACGTGGCCCGCTACATCGCGCGCCATGGCAGCGCGCGTGTCGCCGGCCTGGTGCTGCTGGGCGCGGTAACGCCGCTGTTCGGGCAGAAGCCGGACTTCCCGCAGGGCGTGCCGACTGACGTGTTCGACGGCATCAAGGCCGGGCTGTTGAAAGACCGCGCGCAGTTCATTGCTGACTTCAACACGCCGTTCTTTGGCATCAACAAGGGTCAGACAGTCTCCGAAGGCGTGCTGACGCAAACCCTGCAAATCGCGATGCTGGCATCGCTCAAATCGACGGTGGATTGCGTCACTGCATTCTCCGAGACCGACTTCCGCCCGGACATGACCAAGATCGACGTGCCGACCCTGGTCATCCACGGTGACGGCGACCAGATCGTGCCGTTCGAGACCACCGGCAAAGCGGCCGCCGCTTCAATCAAGGGCGCCGAGCTGAAAGTCTACAAGGATGCACCGCACGGTTTCGCCGTGACCCATGCCCAGGCCTTGAACGAAGACCTGCTGGCGTTCCTCAACCGCTGAAAACCCTGTACCACCCTCTCCTTATTTCGGCCGGCTTGCCCTAATGCCGT
>JAFHKH010000366.1 GCA_016937595.1 Pseudomonas cedrina subsp. fulgida
TGGCGCCGAGGTGGGCGGTGGTCCAGTCAGGGTTTTCCGTGGCGGACAACGCGGTTTCATAAGAGTCGTAGGGCGCCAGCAGGTAACCCGCCTCGACACCGGCGCGAATCGCCTCGGGGTGCCAGAGGCCGCCTTCCCAGCCCTCGCCCAGGGTCAGCAGCAAGCGTGGAAGGCCTGAGTCGCGCAACGCCTGGATCGTCTGGCTGCCCCATGTGGCTGGCGTATCAGTCAATGCCCCGGCAAAGTCCACGGCCAGCTCATTGCGCAATTCGCCGTAGCGCGCAGCGAGCCGGGCCATATCCGGCTCCTCGACCTGCCAGCTCTGTCGGGCCTTCGTATTGATCGCCGCGTTGAGGCCACGGAGCAACATCGTCTGCTCATAGCGGTTCAAAGGGGAGCCCTGCGCCAGGATCTTGGTCGATTCCTGATCCAACAGGCTTTTGAGTCCATGACCCCGCAAGCGCTTGACCAACAGCGGCCAGTCCCGCACATCCTCCGGCGCCAGCAGGTCATTGCCCCACAGGTAGACGTGGCTGGCGCCCAGCAGTTTCTCGGCCTCGGGTGTCTGGCGCAGCTTGTCGGCCAAGGGTTCATACAGGCCCTGCTCCACCCGCCATTGGCGATAGCGCTTGGCGCCGGCCAGCGGGTCGCCGGTGCCCAGGTGCAGCAGCAGGGTCATGGGCGCGCCAGGATCAAGCGCGGTGAATTCATGGGCGAGGGACAGGGCCTGGCCCGCCTGCCAGCGCAGGCGGTTGTTATAGGGATTGGTCAGCAACCAGCTGAGGGTAAACGCGCCGTGATCCACACCCCACAACGGCAGGCTCAGATCCTGGGTGGTGTTGATGTCGCCTTGCGCCAACAGAAACGCCTTCCACACGGCATTGTCGGCGGGCACGTAATGCCCTTCGGCCAGCGGCCAGATCAGCCCCTTGCCCAGGGCACTGGCCGGTTGTTGCAGGATCGGTAGTTCGCCGGGCTCACGCGCTTGAATAGTCACGACCAGGTCGCGCTGCTCAAGGGTGGCCCTTACGCGAAAGGCGCCGTCGTCCCACTGCCAATCGGCCTGTTGATCGCTGCGTACAAGTTGGCTCACGACACGGGCCGGTACGCCACTGGACACTTGTACGGCCGGTTGGCCGCTGGGTGTGGCGCGAATGGCGAGGGTCGCGGCGTCAAGTTCGACCCGCCACAACGGGTTTTCCAACACGGTGCCGGCGAAGGCCAAGGGTGAGATGAAAAAGCAGCAGATCAGCAAGGTATGACGCAGATAGCGCATGGCGGGCGACCATTGAAAAGTGGAAGCCGGAGGGTAAGGCACTCACTGGTTCATCGGGGCAACGCCCGTCATTTACAGAAGCTTCCCACAGTTCAAAAGCCCTATAGAGATCCAAATGTGGGAGCGGGCTTGCTCGCGAATGCGGTGTGTCAGTGAATACATCTTGACTGAAC
>JAFHKH010000367.1 GCA_016937595.1 Pseudomonas cedrina subsp. fulgida
GGCTGTGAGGCCGTCCGGGGCAAGCCCGCTAGAGAGTCAATGCACCACGGTATTGGACGGCAAGTGCCCCAGGCGCTCGGTCAGGCGCAGGCGTTGGATCGGGTCTTCGCTGAGCATCAGCGCGTGTTCCAGATCGAAACGTTCGGCGTTGGGGCAGTCCAGGCGCTGGTACAGGCTAGCTCGTGCCAGGTAATCGGCAGCGCTGGCATTGCCCAGCTCCAGCACGCGTTCGGCGTCGACCAGGGCATCGAGCGGCGCGTCGTTGGCAAGGTGCAGTTGCCGCAGGTTGCGTGACAGCCGTTGCAGGATCGAACGCGGGTTGGCGGTGAGCAAGTGCTCGGCCTGTAATTTGAGGTTGGGGCCGTACTGGCGCTGCAGCAGGTCGCGGCAATCGTTGGGGTACAGACGCCGGCCGCCACAGGGGTCCAGCAAGTGATCGGCGCCGGGCACCCGCAGCAGGAAGTGGCCGGGGAAGTTCACGCCAACCATCGGGATATCGAGGCGTCGCGCCAGTTCCAGGGCAATCAGCCCCATGGCCAGGGGCTGTCCGCGTTTGCGCTGCAGCACTTTGTCCAGCAGGGCAGCGGCGGGGCGCAGAGGGGTGAATTCATCCTGGGCGAACCCCAGGTCATTCAGGCGCCGCAGCAGCGGTTGGCCCAGCTCATCGGCCGGCAGCAACGGCATGCCCAGGCTGACCTGCTGTTGCAGCGAGATCAGTTCCTGCAGGACCTGCGAGGGCTGCACGTGCGGGTCATGCTCGGCAGCAATCCACAATGCGGCTTCAAACACCGCAGGCGGGGAGCGTTCCAGGCAGGCGAAAAAAGCGTTGCGGGGATTCATTGCATTCTCCGGCGGATGCCCCCGTTTTAGCCTTGCTGGGAATTTTCGTCCAGTGGCTTGAGAAGTTTCCTGCGTGCTTATGTCGCAAGTCCTACGAAAACCGGCGGCTTATTCCAGCGTAGTCCGGCAGTTTTTTGCCGCAAGCCTATACTTGGCCCACTACCAGAAGTGATTCGGGAGCTTGACGATGTTTGCTCTCATGCACAGCACCCGCCTTGAATCGCTGCACCTGAGTGTCGACCCGGCCACCGGGCTCAAAGCGGTCATCGCCATTCATAACAGCCGCCTCGGGCCCGCCCTCGGTGGCTGTCGTTATCTTGCCTACCCCGACGACGAAAGTGCCGTGGCCGATGCCGCGCGCCTGGCCCAGGGCATGAGCTACAAGGCTGCCCTGGCCGGTTTGCCCGTCGGCGGCGGCACGGCGGTGATCATCCGCCCCGCGCATGTGGAAAACCGCGCCGCGCTGTTTGAAGCCTTTGGCCGCTGCATCGAGCAACTCCACGGGCGCTACATCACCGCCACCGACAGCGGCACCTCGGTCGCCGACATGGACTGCATCGCCCAGCACACCCGCTTCGTCACCAGCACCAGCGCCGCCGGCGACCCCTCGTCCCACACCGCCATGGGCGTGTTCACCGGCATCCGCACCACCGCCATGGCCCGCCTGGGCAGCGACAATCTTGAAGGCCTGCGCGTTGCCATCCAGGGCTTGGGCAATGTCGGCTACGCCCTGGCCGAACAGCTGCACGCCGCCGGCGCCGAACTGCTGGTGAGCGACATCGACCACGGCAAGGTGCAATTGGCCATGGAGCAACTGGGTGCGCACCCCATCGCCAACGATGCCTTGCTCAGCACCCCGTGCGACATCCTCGCACCCTGCGGCCTCGGCGCCGTGCTCAACCGCCAGAGCGTCGGCCAACTGCGCTGCGCCGCCGTGGCCGGCTCCGCCAGTGCGCAACTGACCAACCTCCCAGTGGCCGACCAACTGGAAGGGCGCGGCATCCTCTACGCGCCCGACTACGTGATCAACTCCGGCGGCCTGATCTACGTCGCCCTCAAGCACAGCGGGGCCGAACTGCCGACCATCACCGCGCACCTGTCCAACATCGGCAAGCGCCTCACGGAAATCTTCGCCCACGCCCAGGCCGAAAAACGCTCACCCGCACGGGTAGCCGATGAACTGGCTGAGCGCCTGCTGTACCAATAGCCAGGTATTAAAAAGGCCCTGAATCGATGATTCAGGGCCTGTTCAATTCGGGCTTTATTCCGCCGGTGCGTTGAGCAATTCGGACAGCGCGTCCGGCTGGCTCTTGAACGCCTTGGCAAACACATCGCGATTCTTCGCCATGTAGATCCCGGCCTCTTCCACCTGCTGCTCGCTCAGGGACGGCACGGCTTTTTGCAACACCTCTGCCAGCAACTCAGCGAGTTCAAGCATCTTGTCATGACGGTCAGCTTCGGCTTTATCCATGAACAAACGCTCCAGATCTCGGCTGCTGCGGTATACCACTTCGACGGCCATTCACCACCTCACATGCCTTCACGATAGTTGTCTATTGCGAATACTGTATTTATATACAGCGAAAAGGGTAAGCCAAACCAGAGCGTTTGGGTAGCAGTTTTTTAATGTAGTCGGGAAATGGGGGTTTGCTACAAGGGAAATTTCTGACGACATGTTGAGGTTGCCGCGCAATCCTACAGTGGCTTACCTTTTCCGGGACTTGCAGTGATCGCACCCGCTTGATGCTCCACCCCTGATCGTTCCCCCGCTCTGCGTGGGAATGCCACCTGGGACGCTCCGCGTCCCGCAGTCGATGCAAGGCTTAAGCCCTGCGCATGTGTGACGCGGAGCGCCACGGGATGCATTTCCACGCGGAGCGTGGGAACGATCTGCACCGCTCATGTGCAGGTCACTGTGCCTCATATCCCCCGGCCACCCTCTCACTCCCCAGCTCCTGGCCTTTTTTCTGCATGCAGAACAACCGTCACGTCCAACCCGCATTATCCGGTCGAACCGACCTAAGGAAGCATCATCGTGAAAATCAACTGGGCCGAAAGGCTGCGCCGGCAGGTACACGGCCTGGCCGAGTCCCTGGGCAATCTGTTTGTCGAGTCGTTCCACTACCTGGCGCTGTTTGCCATCGGTGCGGTGACCGCCTGGGCAGCGGTGATGGAGTTTCTGGGGATGTTGGAGAAAGGGCACATCAAGATCGATGACATCTTGCTGCTGTTCATCTACCTGGAATTGGGCGCCATGGTCGGGATCTATTTCAAGACCAGCCACACGATACTAACACCCGAAATCAATTCAAAAATTAGTCAAGTCGGGCTTCTCGCAGCTTAATTTTGTACTTTGCGTTTCTCGTCTTCGTGTTGTATCTGATTGGAGTAGTAGAGAATGGATAACCTGAATTGGGCTGACAAGCTACGTAAAAACCTTCATTGCTCTGCTGATTCGCTGGGGAATTTGTGTGTCGAGGCCTTCCACTATCTAGCTTTGTTTGGAATTGGAGCTATTACCGCCTACGCTGCCGTTGTCACTTTTATCAGGATGCTGAGCGAAGGCAGTGTGAGTGTTGATGACATTCTTTTGCTATTCATTTATCTAGAGCTAGGGGCGATGGTAGGTATTTATTTTAAAACAAATCACATGCCAATTAGATTTCTTCTTTATGTCGCTATTACTGCTTTGACTAGATTGTTGATTGGTGATGTGTCGCACCATAAAGATCCTGATGCAGGTCTGTTGTATGTTTGTGGTGGGATTCTACTGCTTGCGTTTTCGATTTTGGTTGTTAGGTTTGCGTCCTTTAAATATCCCTCAACAAAATCTGTAGAGTCAAGTGGGAGGGAGGTTTAAGTTTATAAAAAGGGGGCGATTATTTTTCTGCTGTCGCGGGATTCATAAGAAAGTTTTAGCAAGGGGTACAATTATTACTTGGCAGGCGGATGCCTTGAATTACCTTTAAGGCATCCGCCGAGTAGCGGCAGAAAAGAAGTATTAAATTATAAATTCACGCCATAAAATATTCTTTGAGCTCAGCTTTTCCCTTTCTTGGAAAAGTGTCTCAGAGCTATGTTTTAGAGAAAAACTGGTCATCGGTGAAGGATGGTTTTCAAATATTTGCATTCCTACACCTATCTCACAGACGTGCGAATCGAAGCGAATGAAACGTTCATGTGCATAATCCCTGAAGAAAGTATCGTGGTTAGATATTAGTGTCAGGCTATTCAGAGTCTTTGCAATAGGTGGGCACTCTGCTGCGTTTACATTGAAGTAGTTAATTATTTCGTGGTAGGCGTCGCTATTCTTTTCTTCGCCGCCAGAAATTATGGTGACATTGAATTTTTTTCCGCTATCAGAGAGCATTCTTAAAAAACCTAGAGCTCCTGATGCCGTAGACCCTCGTGTTAGGCCATCACGAATGCGAGTATATAAATACCTGTCAATTATGCTTATATTTTTAGAGTATTTAGTTAGAGGAAGAATTTTTGATGACCAGATAGCTTGAGCTGTGCTACCAAAAGGAATTTCGGTGCGTCCGGCTGTGCGGCAAGATTGGAAATTTATCGACTCACTAACGGCTCCTGCACCGAGAAGTTCAAAGCCGGTGATGCTGCAACGTATGGTGGAGTCTTCATTTTCAGATAAGATTTTGCTTATTTCATCATCTGCCAAAGCAGTTTTGAAGATCGAGCATAAACTCTTAAGTTTGGAGAAGTTTTCGTAGTCGCTAAAGTTTTGCCAATCATTTTCGACTATTGATGTGCGGTAGTATTCAAGAGCTTCTTTCCAGCGTTGCTGATATTTTATAGGGAGTTTTTTAATCAGTTCTAAAAATTCATCAAATTTATCTGAGTTTGATACTAAAACTCCGTGATCTCGCCACATTTGAAGAATGGAGTCGTGAGCCGCACTTTGTCCTGCTGTGTTTAGACTTTTAGAGTCAAAGAAATGCGTGTCGAAAGCGAATTCGGTAATCATTCTTATCTCCTAGTCCTTTTTTCTCTTATACGTTCTTCAAAAAATCCATCAGGAAATTCTCTGCAAAAGTCTCCTTCATCGTCTAGTGGGATACTTATTATTTCTCCGCCATTTTTTGTTGGCTCAACGTAATTTATGCTGACCTTATCTTTGCTTAGTCCTTGATAAACCCTAGTTTGAAGTCTGAGTAGTAATGATTCACTGTGGGTTTCTATTATCCATTGATTTTTCTTGGAGGTCTCAATTATGAAGTCCGCCAAGTGTGCTTGTAGACGAGGGTGAAGATGAATTTCAGGCTGTTCAACACAAATGACGCTGTCTTCACGGACAATTCCTTCCACGATGATAGGCAGCATCTGTCCAATGCCAAATCCCACGTCTGATGGGCCAACTACCACGCCTGAGCGAATGTCTCTAAGTTGAAGGCAGATGACAGTCCCGGTTATATTGTCACCTATACTTCGTGCGGATAGTTCATATGGGATTTCAAATAATTCGAACCAGTAGTTAATTTTTTTTGTGATTTCAGGTGACTGTTCATATATGAATCGAGCTACATTTTCGCCCAATTTTCCAACAGATTCATTCTGGTCTCCTTTTGGGGCATAGAAGCGACTAGGATGGCTACGCAGAGGTCCAAGGTAAGTCACGCTGGCGAGTTTTTCTTTTAGGTCGCTTGCTGTTTCACCCATTGCGTAGTTTACAATTATACCGGTAGTCATCGGAAGCCCTGAGCTAGGCTTAATATCGGTAACTGCCATGCAAGGGGTCGAAAAGTTTAGGTCTGTCTGGAATTCGGTTTTCTGCAGAACTTTCTTTATGTCAGAAATTGATTGCTTATCCCAATCTCTTGTTCTTCGATCAATATAGTCGGCGAGAGAATCTTCTGTAAGTAAGGAGAATTTCTTCGCGGAAGAAAGCCTTTTGGATAGTGAGTCTTTATTACCTTCCCGTAAGTAGGAACCGAATGCGGTAAAAAGGATTGGAGCTTTTTTTGCATTGGTTAAAGTTATGTCTATTCTTTTTAAATAAGAAAATCCTTCATATGTGCTGTTGTTGCCTGTTCCGGAGTATGCATAAAATAATTCATAGCTGCGTAGGTGGCTGTTGCCGAATGCGTTTGAGCGTCCGTCTTGATTATTTTTGTTTTTGGATGGTGTGTATGAAACTCGGAAACTTATTTCTTTTGATATATCATGTCCGTTTACCATAGATGAGTAGTCGCCTAGATCTACATACTCACCGTTTGAAACCAATCCCCCTTGTGTACTTGGTCTGGTCAACGACTGCTTAAGAAGCATAATCGAATGAATAATAGAGCTTTTTCCTGAAGAGTTAGGCCCATAAATCAACGTTATAGGAGCAAGCGACAAAGATTGCCATTCAGAAAAAGCTTTGAAGTTTTTGATATCAATGACAGTGAACATCGAGCGGCATCCCTTCCATCCATGTGATGTCTCAATGATGGCATAGCTATCTGGTCAAAGGCTAGATATTGAGGGCTTCGAAAAGGCCAAATTGTAGCTTGTACGAGAAATTTATATGGGTTTGGCTTCAGTCAAGACCAACCACATGCCCGTGCGCTTCCTGATCTACGTTGCGATCACCGCGCTGACGCGCCTGCTGATCTCCAACGTCTCGCACCACAATCCACCAGACGTAGGAATCATCTACCTGTGCGGTGGGATTCTGCTGCTGGCATTTGCAATCCTAGTGGTGCGCTACGCATCGTCGGCCTTCCCTTCAGTGAAGGTCGACGCCCGCGTCGCAAAGGCGAGGCGAGCCTGGAAACCGAGAAGGGCGAGCTTTAAAGCCCGACGCTGAAAGGCAGGGCGCGGGTGGAGGGTTGCGGGGGCACTGTGTGATCGCCATCCGTCATTACCGTGAGGAGCTCCATTGCGCTGTGGCCCTGTTCGATGGCAATGCCGAACTGGATGCTCTGCACCAGCCGCTTCAGGCGCTTTGGATCGTTGCGCTGTTCGGCGCTGATCATGCGTTTGGCCACCACGCCTTCATCGTTGGAGAGGGTCAGCATGATGCTGCCGTCCAGCCGCTGGATGCTCAGGTTGACACGGTATTGCGGGGTGAAGGTGTCGGTGATGATCTGAAAAGGGTTGTCCATGGTGCGTTACCGCCTGATAAGAACATGCAGTCATTGACGACCGGTGTCGGGATTAGTTCGCATTGCCTGACCACCGGCCACTTCGTCGCTGAGGGTTCACAAGGTCCGTTTGCCCCAGGGCTGTACAGCAAAGGGCGTGCCGTACAACGATCCGCCTGGCAGCAAATCTCAGTGTGGGAGCGGGCTTGCTCGCGAATGCGGTGGATCAGTCAATAAATCTTGGCTGACACACCGCATTCGCGAGCAAGCCCGCTCCCACATTTGGATCTCTATAGGGCTTTTGAACTGTGGGAAGCTTCTGTAAATGACGGGCGTTGCCCCGATGAACCAGTGAGTGCCTTACCCTCCGGCTTCCACTTTTCAATGGTCGCCCGCCCATGCGCTATCTGCGTCATACCTTGCTGATCTGCTGCTTTTTTCATCTCACCCTTTGGCCTTCGCCGG
>JAFHKH010000368.1 GCA_016937595.1 Pseudomonas cedrina subsp. fulgida
GCTTGCCCGCGATGAGGCCAGAACCAACAAACAAAATCCAAGGCTCAATACACCCAAACCTCCACCCGCCGATTCTTGATCCTGCCTTCATCGGCCGTGTTCGCCGCCACCGGCATCTGCGCGCCAAACCCGCGAATGTCCCTGAGCTCCACGCCCCGTTTGACCAACTCCCGGCGCACCGCCATGGCGCGCAATTTCGACAGCAACGCGGCGCGCTGCGGGTCGTTCTTGGCGTCACCAAAACCCACCAGCGTGACCTGTTTGTTCAGCTTGTCGTGGCTTTTCAGGTACGCCACCACCCGCTGCAAATCCTGGCGGGCTTTGTTGTCCAGGCTGGCGCTGCCTTCCTCGAAACGGAAATTCACCGTCAAACGCTGAGCATCCCGCGCGATGGCTTGATACTCCCCAGGCATCGACGGGCGCGGCGCCACGTTCATCGCCTGCACCTGCTGTGCGATAAACCCGTTGGCCGCCACCAGCGCCTGGCCCTTGCCGCTCTGGGCAAAGTCCACCAATGCCTTGGCCCACGGGTTATGCCCCGACGGCGGCAGGTAAAAGAACAAGCGGCGCGACAGCGGGTAATCCTCAGTGGCAATCAGACTGTTCAGCGGCAACATGGCTTGCGAGTCGCCATCCACGATCGCCACGGCTTTGGCCTGCCGCACATAGGGCAGGCCGATAAAACCAATGCCTTGGGGATCCTGGCTCACCGCATCCGACAAGTGTTCGCTGGACTCGAATCGTTTGGCCGAAGGGGCGAGGGGCTTGCCGCGCAGGCGCAGCACCAGTTCCTTGAACGTGTCGTAGGTGCCGGACTGGTCATCGCGCGCATATAAATGAATGGGCCCGCCAATACCGCCCAATGCCTCCCAGGTGCTGATATCGCCATTGAAGATCTGCGCCAGTTGCTCGGTGTTCAACGTATTCAGTGGGTTTTGCGGGTTGAGGATAATGGCCAGGCCATCGATGGCGATCACGTGTTCGGCGCTGGGGCTTTTCAGGTCGCCTAGCGGTTCAAGGTCGACCAGTTCGCTGTCCTTGATCGGGCGCGACGAGGCCGCCAGGTCGGCAGCGGATTTTTCCAGTGCACTGAACCCGGTGCTCGAGCCGTGGGCCGCGATGTCGACGCTGACGGTCTTGCCCTGGCGGGTCTTGCCGACCACGCGTTGCTCATTGGCACCGTCGCCAGGTTCGGCATGCACCGCCTGCAATCCCTGCTGCTCCATCATTCCCTTGACCAGCGCGGGGCCCAGCGCCGCGCCAATGGTGTTGGAGCCCTGGATGCGTAATGCAGGGCCGTGATCGGGAATAGGCAGGGGAGCGGCAATGGCAAAGAGGGGAAGCAGGGTCAGCAGAAACAGAACGCGCAGCTTCATGCCGCACCTCACGGCAAAGGGAGTGCGGCGAGAATAAGTCAGGCGGGTTGCATAAATATGACTGCCACACCAGGGATCAAAATGTGGGAGCAGGCAAGCCAGCTCCCAAAGGTCTGAACTTCATGGGCCTTGAGATCAGCTCAATTCAAGCCAGATCGGCGCATGATCCGATGGCTTTTCCAACCCGCGCAGTTCGTAATCCACCCCTGCATCCTTGACCCGCCCCAGCAAACCATTGGAGGCCAGGATCACGTCAATCCGCAGCCCGCGCTTGGGCTCATCTTCAAAGCCGCGGCTGCGGTAGTCGAACCAGCTGAATCGGTCGATCACGTCCGGGTTCAGATGGCGGAAACTGTCCACCAGGCCCCAGTTCTTCAGGCGGGCCATCCACTCGCGTTCTTCCGGCAGGAAGCTGCACTTGCCGGTCTTGAGCCAGCGCTTGGCGTTGTCGGCACCGATGCCGATGTCGCAGTCTTGCGGGGAAATATTCACGTCGCCCATGACCACCAGCGCCTGGTCATTGCTGAACTGGCTTTCGAGCAACTGCTGCAGGTCTTCATAGAAGCGCTGCTTGGCCGGGAACTTGGTCGGGTGGTCGCGGCTTTCGCCCTGGGGGAAATAGCCGTTCATGATGGTCACCGGGTGGCCGTTTTCATCCGCGAACGTGCCCCAGATAAACCGGCGCTGGGCGTCTTCCTCGTCACTGGCGAAACCTTTGTGCAGGCTCAACGCCGGCAGGCGCGAAAGCAGGGCCACGCCGTAGTGGCCTTTCTGGCCGTGGTAGTAAACGTGATAGCCCAGGGCTTGCACTTCGGCCAACGGGAACTGGTCGTCATGCACTTTGGTTTCCTGCAGGCCGATCACATCCGGTTGGTGCTTCTCGATCAGCGCCGCCAGTTGATGAGGGCGCGCGCGCAGACCGTTGATATTGAAGGAGACGATTTTCATGGTCGCAGGTGAGGTCCTGGCAAAAGGGCGATGCTAGCGGACAAGTCGGACGGGGGCCAGCGTGGCGGTATGAGCGTTGCGCTGCTAATGTCTTGGAACGACTCGTGCCCCTTGGGTTCGTACCCATGAGCACACCGCCTTCCGAGCGGTGCCCAGGGAGATTCATTGTATGTCTGACACGCTGACCGCCACTGCCGAAATTCGCCTGCTCAACAGCGGCTATTCCCGCGAGGCCCGCTCCCTGCTGTATCAGGCCTATCGTCATGAACCGACCTTCGCCTATATCTTCGAAGCCGAGCGTGCAGGCTACGAGCAACGGGTACGCGCCACCGTGCGCGAATTGGTCAAGCAGCATTTCTTTCAGAAACTTCCCGCAATCGGCCTGTTCGTCAACGACCGGCTGATCGGCATCGCCCTGATCGCGCCACCGCAGCGACGCCTGGGGATCACCGAGAGCTGGGCCTGGCAAATTCGCATGTGGCTCAGCACCGGCGTGCGCGGCACGCGGCGTTACCTGGACTACCATCACGCGGTGCTGGCATGCCTGCCCAGCGAGTCGGTGCATGTGCTGCCCTTGTTGGGTATTCACCCACAGTTCCAGGGCAAACACTACGGCGAGCAACTGCTGGAAGCGGTACACAACTGGTGCGCCGAAGACCCGCATTCATCCGGCGTGGTGCTGGACACGGGCAATTCACGCTACCTGGATTTCTATAAGCGCCAGGGCTACGAGGAAATTGGCGAAGTGGCTGTAGGGCCCATCCTGGAACATGTGTTTTTCCATCCCAACCCCCAGGCGGTACAGGCGGCGTCGGCTTAACCCAGAATTTTTCAGAAACGTCTGAGTTCTAACATTCTCCCCAGCTCGTGTAGCATCCGCGCCTATGAAGTTTCCAGGAAGATTTACCAGCGGCTTGATGCTGCTGTTCACAAGCTGCGGTGCTTTGGCGCAAAGCGAATTGGACGTGCGGATCAAGCCTTCGAACGACGCGTTGAAAGCCAACATCGAAGGCTACATCGGCGGGGTCGGCGACCGTGACGAAGAGGCCTTGCTGCGGTTCAGCCGTGGTGCCGAGGAGCAGGCGCGCAAAGCCGCCCAGGCGTTGGGCTTCTATCAACCGCGCATCGACAGTGAGGTCAAGGGCGGCAAGAACCCGCGCCTTGTCCTCACCATTGACCCCGGCGAACCGGTGCATTTGCGTCACGTGACCATTCGGGTCGACGGCCAGGCCGCCGACCTCAAGGCCTTTCGCGTGCCCGTCAGCAACGACCTCAAGTCCGGCGCGGTGCTCAACCACGGCCACTACGAAGACGCCAAGCGCCTGATCCAGAACCAGGCCTCGCGCTACGGCTTTTTCAGCGGGCGCTTTACCCGCCAGACACTCTCGGTAGACCCGCAGGCCGGTGTCGCCGATATCGAACTCATCTACGACAGTGGCCCGCGCTACACCCTGGGTAAAGTCAGCTTTGCCGGCGATACACCGTTCGACCAAGACCTGCTGCAACGCATGGTGCCGTTCAAAAGCGGCACGCCCTATGATTCCGAACTGATCGCCGAACTTAACCAGAACCTGCAGGCCAGCGGCTTTTTCGAAGGCGTGCGCGTGGACGCCGCGCCCGCGGCTGCGACCGACGACATCATCCCCGTGGCGGTGCGCCTGGAAACCCGCAAGCCGCGCACCATGGGCCTGGGGCTCGGGTTCTCCACCGACGTCGGCCCACGTGGCCGGGCCAACTGGACCCGCCATTGGGTCAACCCCCAGGGGCACAGCTACGGTTGGGAGGCCGAGCTGTCGGCGCCGCGCCAGAACGTCGGCCTGTGGTACGACATTCCACTGGACCCGCCGCTCACCGACAAGCTGCGCTTTGCCGGCGGTTACCAGAATGAAGAGATCGCCAACACCGACACCCTGAGCAAGTTGCTCACCTTGGGCCCTGAATGGCACAGCAAATTGCCCAGCGGCTGGACGCGGGTGATCTCGCTCAAATACCAGCGCGAAGAATATCGCCTGGGCGACGATTCGGGCCTCAGCAACCTGGTGATGCCGGGTATCAACTATTCGTACCTGCGCAGTGACAACCGCATTGATCCGCACAATGGCTATCGCCTGGCGTTTGATGCCAAGGTCGCCAAGGAAGGGCTGGGCTCCGACACCAATCTGCTTTACGGCACCGCCATGGTCAAAGGCCTGGCCACCCTGTGGGACAACCACCGCTTCCTGGCGCGCGCGCAGGTGGGCGGCAGCGCCACCAATGGCTACACGTCGGTGCCGCCGTCGCTGCGTTTCTTTGCCGGTGGCGACCAGAGCGTGCGCGGCTACGAGTACCAGACGCTGTCGCCGAGAACGATCGGGGCGACCGCATCGGCGGGCGCTACATGGTGGCCCTGAGCGCCGAGTATCAATATTCCATCGCCGAAAAGTGGCGGATCGCGACCTTTATCGACCAGGGCAACTCGTTCAATACCCTGGAAATGCCCAGCCTCAAGACCGGCGTCGGCGTTGGCATTCGCTGGGTGTCACCGGTCGGTCCGATCCGCCTTGACTTGGCCCATGCGCTCGAAGATCCGGGCGGCGTTCGATTGCACTTTTCCATGGGGCCTGAGCTGTGATGCGGGGTGTGAAAATAGCCGGGCTGGCCGTGGTGGCCATCCTTGCCGTGCTGTTACTGGCACTGTGGACGGTGCTGGGTACCCAGGCGGGCAGCCGCTGGGCGTTGGGCCGCGTACCGGGTTTAAGCGTGGAGAATTTCCAGGGGCATCTGGCTGGGCAGTGGCGCGCCGACCATCTGTTGTGGCAACAGGGCAGCAGCCGTGTCGAACTCAAGGCGCCGTTGCTGGATTGGTCGCCGGCCTGCCTGTTGCGCATGACCTTGTGCATCGACCGCCTGGATGTGGAACAGGTCAGCCTGCAATTTCCACCGGGTAACGAGGACAGCGGCGGGCCGATCCAACTGCCGACCTGGACGTGCCGTTGGCCATTCAGTTGGGCGAGGTTCGCGTCGGTAGCTTGGTGTTCAACGGTGCTGAAGAACTCAAGGGCCTGCAGTTGGCCGCGCATTGGACCGCTGCCGGCCTGCGGATCGATTCGGTGCACCTGCAACGCGATGATCTGGTGCTGGACCTGGCCGGCCTGCTGCAACCTTCTGGCGACTGGCCGCTGGCCGCCAGCGGTAACCTGAGCCTGCCCTACGCGCCGGGGGGCGCTGCGTGGAAGGTCGCGTTGAAGCTCGATGGCGACCTGCTCAAGACCCTCAAACTCGATGCCGACAGCACGGGCTATCTGCCGGCCAGGCTCACGGGCGAACTGCAACCCCTGGCGGAAAACCTCCCGGCTCAATTGCACATCACCGCGGATGGCTTCAAGCCCAGCGCCGATTTGCCCGACACCTTGCAGCTCAATCAACTCGACCTTAGCGCCAAGGGCGATTTGAAAAACGGTTACCTGCTGCTTGGGAAAGCCGTGCTCCCGGCGGAAAAAGGCCCGGTGCAAATGCTGCTACAGGGCAAGGTTGACGCCAAAGGCGCGCAAATCGCCGGCCTGGACTTGAACGCCGGCGACAAGCAAAGCCTGAAACTCACCGCCCAACTGGACTGGCAACAAGGCTTCAGCGCCGACGCCAAGCTCGATTGGCTGGACTTTCCCTGGCATCGCCTCTATCCACTGGTCGATGAGCCGCAAGTCACGCTCCGTACGTTCAACGGTGAGATCTCCTATAAAGACGGCAACTATCTGGGCAACCTCAAGGCCGATCTCGACGGCCCCGCCGGAAAATTCAACCTGGTTACACCGTTCAGTGGTGATCTCAAGCAGATCTTCCTGCCCGAACTGAAACTCAGCGCCGGCCAGGGCAAGGCCGAAGGCCACCTGAACCTGCAATTCGCCGATGGCATCGCCTGGGACACTGCGCTGGACCTGTCGGCGCTGAACCCGGCGTACTGGGTAGCGCAGTTGCCCGGCACCCTGGCCGGGCCGTTGCGCAGCAAGGGCGAATTCAAGAACGAGCACCTCAAGCTCAATGCCGACCTCGACCTCAAGGGCCATCTGCGTGGGCAAACCGCGGTGCTGGCGGCCAAGGCCGAAGGCGCGGGCGAGCAGTGGACCCTCGCCAACCTGGATGTGCGCCTTGGCGATAACCGCATCAATGGCAGCGGCAGCCTGCAGCAACGCCTGGCTGGCCAGATCGACATCAAACTGACGCGCCTGGCCCAGCTATGGCCGCAGTTGCGCGGCCAGCTCAATGGCCGGCTCGACGTGAGCGGCAGCCTCAAGGCACCCCAAGGCAAACTGGCGCTCAAGGGCCAGCAACTGGCGTTTGCCGACAACGGCCTGCAGAACCTCACCCTCGACGCCAGCCTCGATAACGCCCAGCGCGCCAAGCTCGATCTCAAGGGCAGCGGTATCCAAACCGGTGACACTCAGGTCGGCACCCTGACGGCCAGCGCCCAGGGCGATATCAAACAGCAAAAGGTCCAACTGGATTTGGCCGGCCCCTTGCTCAAGCTGGCACTGGCGTTGGATGGCAACCTCGACCACGGCAATTGGCGCGGACGCCTGGCCAGTGGCGCCGTGCAAGCCGGCGGCCAGGACTGGAAGCTGCAAGCGCCGGCGAAGATCGAGCGCCTGGCCGATGGCAAGCTGACGTTTGCCGCGCACTGCTGGGTGTCCGGGGCCGCCAGCCTGTGCGGCGAAGACCAGCGCCTGATGCCGGAGCCGAAACTGCGCTACCACCTCAAGCAGTTTCCCATCGACAGCCTGGCGGCGTTTATGCCCAAGGATTTTGCCTGGCAGGGCAAGCTCAACGCCGACCTGCAACTGGACCTGCCCGACAGCGGCCCCAAAGGCCTGGTCTCGGTGGACGCCAGCGGCGGCACCTTGCGCGTCAAGGACAAGCACCAGTGGCTGGATTTCCCCTACGACACCCTGAAACTGGAAACCACCCTCAACCCCAAGCGTATCGACACGCAGTTGAACTTCCATGGCGGCAAGCTCGGCGAGCTGCTGTTGCAGGCGCAGATCAACCCATTGCCGAAAAACAAGCCGATCACGGGCAACTTCAGCCTGGTCGGGCTTGATCTCGCGGTGGCACGGCCGTTTGTGCCGGGGGTGGAAACCCTCAGCGGCAAGCTCAATGGCACCGGCCGCCTGTCCGGTGACTTGCTGGCGCCTCAGGTCAACGGCAACGTCAACCTGGTGGGTGCTGAGGTCTCCGGCCCGGAACTGCCCATAAGTCTGGAAGACCTGAACGTGCAGGCGCTGATCGCCGGTGACAGCGTGCAACTCAACGGTGGCTGGCGCAGTGGCAAGGCCGGGCAGGGCAGCCTCAAGGGCCGCATCGACTGGGGCCAGGCGCTGGTGATGGATCTCAGCCTGCAAGGCGCGCAACTGCCGGTGACGGTCGAGCCTTACGCGGTGCTGGAAGTGGCGCCCGACCTGACGATCAGCCTCAAGAACGACAAGCTGGCCGTCGCCGGCAAGGTGCACATCCCCCGTGGGGATATCACGGTGCGCGAACTGCCACCGTCTACCGTCAAGGTCTCGGACGATACCGTGATCGTCGGCAGCCAGACCGAAGAGGGCAAGCCCGCGATGGCGATGGCCATGGATATCGACGTGGTGGTGGGCGAAGACCGGCTCAACTTCTCGGGCTTCGGCCTCACCGCCAAGGTGCAGGGCCGCGTGCATATCGGCGACAACCTCGACACCCGTGGCGAACTGTGGCTGAACGACGGCCGCTACCGCGCCTACGGCCAGAAACTCGATGTGCGACGGGCGCGGCTGTTGTTCGCCGGGCCGCTGGACCAGCCGTACCTGGACATCGAAGCGATCCGCAAGACCGACGATGTGGTCGCCGGCATCCGCCTGAGCGGCAGCGCCGAACAACCCACCACCCAGATCTTCTCCGAACCGGCCATGAGCCAGGAACAGGCGCTGTCCTACCTGGTGCTGGGGCGTCCGCTGAGCACCAGCGGCGAAGACAACAACATGCTGGCCCAGGCCGCGCTGGGCCTGGGGTTGATGGGCAGCGCCGGGGTCACGTCGGACCTGGCGAAAAACCTGGGCATCCAGGATTTCGAACTCGACACCCAAGGCAGCGGCAACGCAACGGCTGTCGTGGCCAGCGGCAAGATCACCGAGAAACTCAGCCTGCGTTACGGGGTAGGGGTGTTCGAGCCGGCCAGTACCATTGCCTTGCGCTATCTATTGAGCAAGAAGGTGTATCTGGAGGTGGCGAGCGGCGTGGCCAGTTCGTTGGATATCTTCTATAAACGCGACTTCTAGATTTTACTCGGTCAAGAATGTGGGAGCGGCTTGCTCGCGAGACGGTGGGTCCTGATGCGGTCATTCAGGTATGAACGCAGCGCTCTCAGGTTTTCGCGAGCAAGCTCGCTCCTACAGGGGTTAGCCCGGCAAAGCGATTACAGGGTTTCCAGGGACATCCAACTTTCTCATG
>JAFHKH010000369.1 GCA_016937595.1 Pseudomonas cedrina subsp. fulgida
TTTAACTGACACACCGCTTTCGCGAGCAAGCCCGCTCCCACAGGGGATCTGCGTTTCACTGATCGGCAGTGGGCAAGCCCGGCTCCCACATTGGCGATGTGGTGAGCGCAAATATCACTACCGGCACAAAATAGTGTGGGAGCTGGCTTGCCTGCGATGGCAGTGTGTCAGTCAGGACATCCGGTACCGACACATCGCTATCGCCGGCACGCCAGCTCCCACAGGTTGATTGCATTTCAGATTGGGGCTGGCTGAGGTTGTTCAGTCCGCTATGACCACAATCGACACCCGGCGATTTTCGGTACGCCCATCGACAGTGTCATTGGACGCCACCGGGTAGCGGCTGCCCAAGCCGCGCAGTTGGACGTTTTCTTCTTTCATGCCGACGCCGGTCAGCACGGTGGCCACGCTTTTGGCGCGACGCAGGGACAGTTGCTGGTTGTAGGCTTCTTTACCCGATGCGTCGGCGTGGCCGTCGATGCGCACGCGGTCGATACCCACGCCCAGCAAGGCCGTGCCGATGCGCTGGACGATCTCGGTGCTGGCGGGGTTGAGGGCTTCTACGTCGCTGCCAAACAGCACTTTGCCGGACAGGCCGAAGGCCCAGCCTTCGTCAGTCAGCTTAAAACCTTGCTGCTGGAGAACCGCGACTTGTGCCGGGCTCAGGCCTTTGGGGGGCGCTGTCTGGCACCCGCCAAGGGCGAGCAGTGCCACCAGCAGAGTGATAAACATGAAACGTGCAGTCGAAAACAAGGGATCCGCTCCTGTGTTAAACGTTAATGATGGGATGCTCCGATTCCGCCGTTTGCTGGCCGCCCGAGGCCAGGCGCTTGGCCTGGTACATCGCCGTGTCGG
>JAFHKH010000037.1 GCA_016937595.1 Pseudomonas cedrina subsp. fulgida
CAGCGCCCGGAACCAATGGCCTCACGCAACTGTTGGTACAGCTGTTCGGCCAGGTCCTTGCGGCCATTGATCACCACGTGCAGTTCCATGTCGTATCCCAGGCGTTGAGTCTGCGCCAAGATTACGCGCGTGCGTGGCAGGCGCAAAATGGTCTGCGCATAAACCGACTGATTGGCTATAGGGCTTGTGCCTGGCGGGCCCTAGGCTGGCGTTTCATCGCACCCGCCGTCAGAGAACCGCCCCATGGAATCGCGCCTGGATTACTACACCGCCTCGCCGCAAGCGCTCAAGGGCATGCTGATGCTGGAGGCGACGACGTTCGGCTTGTCCATCGAGAAACCCTTGCTGGAGCTGGTCAAGATTCGTGTCTCGCAGCTCAACCACTGCGGTTTCTGCACCGACATGCATTCGATGGCGGCGCGTCAGCGCGGCGAAACCGAGCGCCGCTTGTTCGCGCTGTGCGTCTGGCGTGATTCGCCGTTCTTCACGGCGCGGGAGAAAGCCGCACTGGCCTGGAGCGAGTCGGTCGCGACGCTGCCGAGCTCGACGGTGTCGGATGCATTGTATGCGGCGGTGCGCGTGGAATTCAGCGAGCAGGAACTGGTCGACCTGACCATGGCGGTGTCCAGCATCAGTGGTTGGAACCGCCTGGCGGTGAGCTTTCGGCAACAGCCGCCGAATGCATGAGTACGGCGCCGAACAAATGTGGGAGCGG
>JAFHKH010000370.1 GCA_016937595.1 Pseudomonas cedrina subsp. fulgida
CACAGGGGATCTGCGCTTAACTGACTGGCGGTGCGACGATTCGACAAGCTTGCTCGCCACAGAAGCCGTGCTCACCGGGATTCAGCGCTGAACCTTAGATCGCGGCCAGGGTTTCTTTCACCGCCTGTGCCTGCGGGTCAACGGTTTTCGCCGCTACCTGCTGCTCTTGCTGCTGCTTCAACCGCTCGGCCACCTGCTTGGAAATCGCGTCCTGCTTTTCCTGGGACATGGTCTGCACATCCGCCTCGGTCAGCCCCTGTTCCTTGAGCAATTGCTGGCGGATGCGTTCGGCCGGGGATTTGCTCATGTAGTCGGTGAACTCAGCGCGTGCCGAAGACGTGGCACCGGTCGGCGGCACGTCAGCGGTGCTGCTCTGCAACTGCACGCGAGTCTTGGCGAAGGCTTCGTCGATACGGTCGGTGGCCTTGTCCAGTTCTTTCTGCGCAGCCGGTACGAACGTGCTTTGCTGGGCCGCTTGCAGGGCTCCGCTGTACAGCGCGCTGGCGGCGGCGTTGGCCGGGTCCATGTCGGGCCGCTTGATCTGTTGAACGGTCGACATGGCTTGGGTGTTGTTGTTAACCAGCATGATCGGTCACCTGGGGAAATGTTCGGTGTCACAGGTGGAGCAAATAGCGTGCCGGGCGCAAAGTGCCCCATTTTAATGAGGATAGTGTGGCCGTCGCGGCAAATCTTATCCCGAAGGCGGCCAACCGTTGCCGTCAATGGGCGATATTCTCCAACGCCAGGTTGCGCGTACGCGGCCCGAACCAGCTGATGGTGATCATCACGATCAACATGCTGCTGGCGATAAAGGCCAACACGCCCGGCGTGCCCAGGTGTTCGAGGATAAAGCCGATCAACAGGCTGCTGAACACCGTGGACAAGCGGCTGAACGAATAGCAGAAGCCGACCGCCCGTGCGCGGATATTGGTGGGGAACAGTTCACTTTGATACGAGTGATAACTGAAACTCAGCCAGGCGTTGCAGAAGGTGATCATCACGCCGCAAAACACCAGGCCCACCGCCGTGGTTTGCAGGGCGAACAGGCTGCCGAAGATCACCGCGCCCAAGGCCGAGCCGACGATCTGCCATTTGTTTTCAAAGCGATTGGCCACTTTCACAAACAGCAGCGGCCCCAGCGGATAGGCGAGGGTGATGATGAACGCGTAGAGCAAACTGTGGGTCACGCTGACCCCTTGGCCCGACAGGAGCGCCGGCAACCAGTTGCCGAAGCCGAAAAAGCCGATGGCCTGGAACACATGAAACACGATCAGCATCAACGCGCGACGGCGGTAGGGCGGTTGCCAGATATCGGCAAAACGGCCGCTGCCCTGCACGCTGACGGCTTCGGGTTCGGGGGCATCCAAGGGCTTGCCGTGATCCTTCAGGCAGCGCGCTTCCAGGCTGTCCATGATCGCATCGGCTTGCTCGAAACGGCCCTGTTGCGCGAGCCAGCGCGGTGATTCCGGCAGGCGTTTGCGCAGTTGCCAGATGAAAAACGCAAACACCGCGCTCGACAGCACCACCCAGCGCCAGCCCGACACGCCGAACGGCGCCTGCGGCACCAGCCACCACGACATCAGCGCCACCGTCGGCACCGACAGAAACTGGATAAAAAATGCAAAGGCAAACGCCGAGCTGCGCATGCGCTTGGGCACCAGTTCCGAGAGGTAGGCGTCGATGGTGACCAGCTCGATGCCCAGGCCGATGCCCACCAGAAAGCGCATGCAGATGATGCCCAAGGCGGAGGTCTGGATGCCCATCAACACCGTGGCGACGGTGTACCCGATCAGCGCGAAGGTGAAGATCGCCCGGCGCCCGAAGCGGTCGGCGATGGGGCTGAGCAGGCTGGCGCCGAGAAACAGGCCCAGGAAGGTCGCGGAAGCGAACGCAGCCTGGTCGGAGAAACCAAATACACCCTGGCTGCCGGTGTGGAAAATTCCGTCGTTGTCAGGCCGGGGCTGATGTAGGCGGTCTGGAACAGGTCATACAGCTCGAAAAAGCCGCCAATCGACAGCAGCGCCACCAGGCGCCAGACGGTGGCGACCGCAGGCAAACGGTCAATACGTGCACTGATGTGGGCGGCACGGATCGGGTCAATGCCGTCCGTGGCAGAGGCGGTGAGTGTCGACATGGCGGACCTTTGCTAGCGTTAAGTATCAAATGTTCAGCACTAAGCTAAACATATTTACTTACAACTTAGCCCTTGCCGCCATTTTTTTTCAATTATGTCCGTCGAGAGCGAAGGTGTGGAAACCCGCATGCTGGGCAAGACGCTGGTAATAAGCCGCGATGGCCGGGTAGGGCGGGCGCGCCATCGGGGTCACCTGCCAGCGGTGCACCGAAAGGCCGATCAGGATATCGGCGAGGGTGAACTCACTGCCGGCCACGTAGGCGTTGGTGTGGGCAAGCTGCTGCTCCAGGAGGCCCATCTTGTCGTTCCAGAGCTGCACGGCAGCGGCAATCTGCGCGGCGTCCAGGCCGTCCGGGTTGTTGCGCACCAGCGCGGTGAAGGCGTCGCCCCAGGCGCGGTTGAGTTCGATGGCTTGCCAGTCGATCCATTGCTCGACGCGTGCGCGTGGCGCGGGCTCTACGGGCAACAGGTCATCGCGCTGGTAGAGGCCGACAAGGTAACGACAAATGGTGTTGGATTCCCACA
>JAFHKH010000371.1 GCA_016937595.1 Pseudomonas cedrina subsp. fulgida
AGCCCGCTCGCCACAACAGTCCTGCGCGCTGAGGCTTTAGCGCCGAGCCAATAGATGCCTATGGCCATCTCGGGCAAGGTGCCCATCTGGAGCGTGATTTCAGTCAGTTCAGGCTGATATTGCGCTGGCTGGCACCGGCCACGGTGATGTGGCTCAAGCGACCTTGATCGTCGAATAACAACCAGCCATCAGCGCAGCGACGGATATTGACCTCGTCGCGTGGCCAAAGCAGCACGGCGCACAGATGAGCGCTGGCGCGATGGATAAAATGCCAGCGTGTGTCGCGTTCACTGACGATGTAGCCAAACACCAGCCACTGCGCATCGAGAACGACGCGCACCGGGTCGCCGTCGACGTAACCTTCGTCACAGCCGGGCATGGGATACCCCTGGCGGTTGCCGTCGACATCCAGAATCAGCACCGGCGCTTCATCGTCGCGGCACCTGATCAAGTACTCAACGGTCTGATTGAGCGCACAAAACAACGCGTTGCTTTCCTGCGATGGCGTCGACGCGGTTCGCGCCCGGTCAGCCGGCGCTCCGGCAAGCGGTAGTGCCAGCGCTCGATGCCTGCCTGCGGATCGTGCAGCCACAGAAACTCGTTGTGTTCATCGCCATCAAGGGCGCGAACCGGCCCCGGCAAGTCGCTCACGTGCCACAGGGTTTCGAAACCGCGATCCACGTCCACCACACGCAGTTGCCGACCATGGCCAATGGTCCAGGTGCTGCCGTCGAACTCCTTGGCAAACACATCCAGCACCAACACACCCAAGTCGGTGGCGGCACGGTTGACCAGGTCCAGCTTACTGATGCGCCACACCGTGGCGCGACGCGTCAACACCAGCGCCATCTGCCGGCCGTGGGCCAGAACAATGCGCTGGGCCGGCACGGCGAAATGAAACAGCGGCTTGCCGCCGGCATCGGTCACCACCGCACCGGCCTCGCCCAATGCCACCAGATAACGCTCGTCATCCAACGCCACCGCATCGTGCACCGCGCGGCTGCCCATGTCCGGGGCGGACCATTGCAAGGCATCGCCCACCCGCACGAGCGAGTGCACGGCCGCACGCTTCAGCGCCTGGCCGGGCAAGTCCGCCTGCAGTAACGTGTCCCGGCTCATTTTGACCAACGATTGCAGCTGGTTGAGGTTCAGCCCGCCGCAACCACTGAGTTGATCAGCCAGCACCGCGTGCACGGTTGCGCCGGCGAGCCAGGCCAGGGCCGCGGTGTCGGACTTGTGCGCCAGCAAAGCGTGGGCCAGGGCATCACGTTCGGCGAACCGTGCCGGATCATCGCGCAACTGTTCGACCCACGGCGCATAGTCATCCAGAGTCTGCGGCAGCAGCACCGCGCGCTTGACCAACGCCCCTATTGCCAGACGCCCGCCGGCCGCTTCGGCATTGAGCAACCATTGCGCGGCGCGCGAACGCTCTTGCGGCAGGCTCCAGACCACCTCGACGGCTTGCAGCCACAAGCCCTTGGCGATCAGTGACTCGGCCCATTCCAGGCGTAAACGGTCGGCGATCTGCGGCTGCCGGGCCTGAAGCAAGGCCACCGCATCGGCGAACGCGTTATCGCGACGCGCGACCAGCAAGGCGCGCTGCCAGTGTTCGGCCAGGCACAGCAGGCGCACGATCACCGCCGCCGGCATGTCCCAGGCCAGGGCCAGGTCGGCGGCCTGTTGATAGCGCGCGTGCTTTTCCAGGTAATCGAGGGCTTCCTGACGCTCCTTGAGCAGTTCGGCGAGCACGAAGACCGCTTCTTCAATACGGTTCTCGCGGGCCAGGCGCTCGTAGGAACGGCGATAAACCTGGCGCAGGTGCTCGGTCAGCCCTTCCTCGAACCGGTAGCTGCGGCTCGGCCCGTTCTGCTGACTGAGGGCCAGGTCCTGGCGCCGCTGCGGCGTGCCGAAACTCTGTTCTTCACTGGGCGGCTGGTCGCCCAAGGGGATGGCATGGCGCAAGGCTTCGGCGAAATCGCCGTCTTCGAACATCTCCAGCATGCGCTGCATGTAGGCCGCTTGGCGTTTGCCGTAGAGCCTGGACAGTTTTGAATACTCGGCCAGGCGGGTCAGCCAGCGGCGCCAGGCGGACGGTGTGTGACGACCCGGTTCGGCCCGCTGGGGAATGCCTGGACTGACTGGGGCGTGAGGAACGACGCTGGAGGCTTGTTCACCACGGCGCAGAAAACGGTTCAATCCCATCAGCACGGCGGTGAAAACTATGGCGCTCAGCAGCATGCCCAGGATCACGCCGCTGACGTCTTCAGGGGTCGCGGTCAAAGGTTGTGACTGGCCCTGGGTGGCCATCCAGATCAACCCTGCAACCAGGGCCAGGGTGACGCCCAGTTTCAACGCCGGATATTGCGCCGGCGGCTGCGTGTTCCATTCGCTTGCGGCCTTGGCAGGCTGCGCTTTCGGTGCAGGCTGCTGACGCTCCAGCAAGGCCTGCATGATGGCGGCCTGCTCGGGATTGACCGGGGCCAATCCGCCGAGGATCTCGCGCACATCGGTGGTGATCGGCTCGGGCAACGCCTGCACGACAGGCGCGTGACAATCAAAGGTATCGAGCAAGGTGCAAGCGCTGATATCGAGCCACGACCCAGGTTCCAGGGCCTCGGCATCGCGCAGTTGCAGGGCATGCGCCGCGCTGCCGCGCACCAGCCACAGGTCGGCGGCCGGCAAGGTGCGCTGCTCCTCGGCGGTCAACTGTGCCGAACACAGGCCACGGCCCTGACGGACCAGGGGCCAGCCGGCAAGGGTCTGGCAATCCAGCGCGACGGGCGTGCTGAATTGCATCAGATCGCCGTCGGCAAAGCGGTACGCAGCCGCGCCTGTGCGCCACTCGGCAAGGATCAGGCGAGCCCGCTCCTGAGGCGCAAAGCGCTCGGCGGGCAACCACAGTCCGGCGATGAGCTGGTGCCCGGTCAGCAGCGGTCGGCGGATCAGCAGGGGTTCATGCTCAAGCATGGGCAGGCTCTTGTTTGAGGTCGCACATCACTTGCAAGCGCATGGCGCGCTCGGCAACGTTGAACACCCGTAATTCCCGAGCGGTGGTCAGCACTGCGACCAGACCGCTCACGGGGCAGAAACTCGCACGGCAATCGGTGCCGTTGTGGTGAACAACACCTGCTGTTGGCCATCGGCATACAGGCCAATGGTGTGCTGGTTCGGCCCCAGCAATACCAGCGCATAGCGCTCTTGCGCGGCGGCCTGATGATGCAGGCCGATAGCCTTCCAGCCGGGCGCCAAGTCGATCTGCGCTTTTTTCGCGGGGAAGCTGTCGTCGGTCACCAGGCGCCAGCTCTGGTAGGCGCCAGCCTGGGTGAGCAGTGCGCAGCCACCAAAGGCGTATTTCCAATGGGCGGTGCTGGCAAAGAGTATTTGACTGACGCCGGCAGCAGCGCCGACCGCGTAGCCGGAGGTCTTTTCGCCGTCAGCCCAGGCGGAGTACGTGACCAGTTGCCCGCCTTCACTGCGGGCGTAAACCAGCGTCAAGGCATCCACCTGCGCCATGCCCAAAACATTGCTGGTCACCACCACGCCTGCCCCCTTGGGTCCTTGACGGGGCCCCTGCCAGTAGGCGAGTTGACCTTGGGTATCAAGCAAATAGAGGCGTTCGGAGAGTTGGCCGCGTAGCCAGACTGCCGGCAGAAAGGTCGCGGTGCCCGGCGGCAAATGCATCTCTTCGCGCGAAGGCTTATCGGCGAAACCCAGACCTGGGATGTTCCAGAAATGCAGGTGGTTGCTGGCGCCTACCACCGCGCCGAGGCTGCGATAGTGGAACGTGGCGGCGAATACATGCTCGTGCTTGCCCCACAGGCGCCGTCGCACCTCAAGGGCTTTTTTCTGGTTCTTGTGGGGCAGCTTGATCACGACCATGCCGTGCTCGTCGAGCAGACGCAGGGCGACGTAGTTACCCGAGCCGGAAATGACCGGCGGCAGGGTCAATGCCACCCGAGCCACCCGCCCGGCGACGCTCGGCGCCGGTGTGTGCACGGCATCATGGAACTGGCCCTTGAGCAAGCGCACCGCTTGTTGTTCATCCGGCATCGGCAGCAAGACGCGCCGCGAGGCCAAGGCGAACGACAAGCTGCGCCCATCCAGGCTGCGCGCAATCTGCACGCGGTGCGTGCAGACCTTGGGGTCGGTGGGCGGCAAGCGTTGCCCCACCACCCAACATTCACCGGCGGCCTGGTCGGCCAGCGAGTCACGCCATGCCTGCCAATGGTGGTCGCTTACGACCTCATAGGTACGGGCTTCGAGCAGGCGTTTAAGCTGCGCCGATGAGTCCAGCGCGTGCAGTTCGGGCTGGCCCTGCAGGATGCCCCAGCGCAATTGCGCCCCGGCCTCCTCGGCACGCCGTGCCAGCAGCATCAACAATGCCAGGTGTACCAGGCGCGCGGCGCCCAACTGCAAAGGGCCGGCATCGAACAACACCACAATCAGACGGTTCGCTTCACGCGCACGGTATTGCGGGGCAAGGAACATATGCTCACCGCCGACCGCCCGGCGCAGGAACTCGTCGGGCACTTCGTCGGCCAGCAGCCATTCGCTGGAAAGCAGCCTTTCATAGGGACCGCGCCGATGCAGGTCACCCAGGCCGTCAGGCTCCGGCACGCCGCCCTGGTACCTGCCACGCAGCGGCCCGAGCACTGGGTTGAGTCGGCCCAGCAGGTCGGCGAACAGCGGCAAGTGGTGCGGCGCGAACCACTCCAGCCAATGGCGCCAGGGTTGCAGCGCCTCAGGCAATTGCATGGCGGTCTCCCCAAAAAGCCGCGATACGTTGCAGGTGCGCGGGCGACACGGCCAACAGGCGATCCAGCGGAATCACGGCCTGGGGCGCTCGCCACAGCAGCAAGGGCGAACGCTGGAAGCGCGCTGACAACGCCCGGCCCAACAGCTCCTGCGGCACGTCCGGCATCCAACGGGTCGGCAGCCATAGCTGCGGCG
>JAFHKH010000372.1 GCA_016937595.1 Pseudomonas cedrina subsp. fulgida
TGGAAGATCATGCCCAGTTGCCCGCCGCGCACGGCGCGCATGCCGGCCTCATCGAGTGGCAGCAAGTCCTGGCCGGCCAGCCGAACCGCGCCGCCTTGGACGCGCAAAGCGGGCGATGGCAGCAGGCGCATCAGGCCGCGACAGGCCATGGTCTTGCCGGAGCCGCTTTCCCCCACCAAGCCGAGGATTTCGCCTTCGGCCAGGTCGAAGGACACCCGATCCACCAACGTGACATCACGCCCGGCGTTGTTGGCGATCACGCTGAGGTCGCGTACGTGCAGCAGGCTCATGAGCGATCCCCCAACACTTGCGCCACCCCATCGGCGAGCAGGCTGAAGCCCATGGCCAGGGTCACGATGGCCAGCCCCGGAAAGGTGCAGATCCACCAGGCGGTGGTGATAAACGCTTGCCCTTCGGCGACCATCGTCCCCCACTCGGCGGTCGGCGGTTGCACGCCCAGGCCCAGGTAGCTCACGGCGGCGCCATTGAGCAGCACCAGCACCGCGTCAGACATGGAAAACACAATCGAGCCGAACATGGCATTGGGCAGCAGGTGCCGAAACAGAATCCGCCCGTGGCCGAACCCCAGGCTCTTGGCGGCCAGGGCAAAGTCGCTTTCCTTGAGCACCAGGATCTGCGAGCGGATCAGCCGCGCATACGACACCCAGCCCACCAGCGCCATGGCGATATAGAAGCTCTGCAAGCCCGGACCGAGGATCGCCATGATCGCCAGCATCAGCACCAGGAACGGAAATGCCAGGATCACATCGATCACGCGCATGCAGACACTGTCGAAGCGCCCGCCGATATACCCGGACACCGCGCCGATAAAGGTGCCGATCAGGAACGGAAAGATCACCCCGACAATGGCCAGTTGCAGATCGATGCGCGCGCCCCAGATCACCCTCGAAAGGATATCCCTGCCATAGTTATCCGTACCAAATGGATGGGCAAGACTGGGGCCGAGCAAACTGAAATCAGTGTTTTGCGCAATCGGGTCATACGGCGCGACCCACGGCGCCAACAGCGCAAGCGCCAGCCACGCGAGCAAGATCAACAGGCCCCACGCAGCCGTCAACTGGCCGTTGCGCAAACCAAAGCGCAGGCGCAAGCGCCACGGGGCAATCAATGGGCGGCTGCTCATTGCATCTTCACTCGCGGGTCGAGGGCCACGGTCACCACATCGGCGATAAAGTTGACCACCACCGTCGCGCAGGCCAGCACCATCGCCACGCCCTGCACCACCATGTAGTCGCGGGTGAAAATGCCGCGCACCAGCAATTGACCGATGCCGGGAATGGCGAACAGGCTTTCGATCACCACCGTGCCGCTGATCAGCCAGCCAATGTTCACCGCCAGCAGGTTGACCGCCGGCACCAATGAGTTGGGCAACACATGACGGCGAAACACGGCAGCTTCCGACAGCCCGCGCGCGCGGGCGGCGGTGACGTGGTCGGCCTGCAATTCCATCAGCATGCTCGCGCGCAGGTTGCGCACCAGTACCGCCGACAGCGCCAGGGCGATGGTCAGGCACGGCAGCACCATATGGTGCGCCTTGTCCAGCCAGGTGCGGCCATAACCGGAGACCGGAAACAGCCCCCACTGCACGCTCAGCAACAGGATCAGCATCAAGCCCAGCCAGAACGCCGGCATGCCCAGGCCGACGGTGGTGAATACGCGGATCAGGTTATCCGCCCAGCCGCCCTTGTTGCGCGCGGCCACGGTCGCCAGCGGCACCGCGATCAGCAGCGCCAGCACCACGCTGCCCAGCACCAATACCAGGGTGGGCTCGATGCGGGTGACGATCAGCTTGAGCGCATCGACCTTGTACAGCAGCGATTGGCCGAGGTCGCCCTTGAGCAGGTTTTTCAGGAAGTAAAAGTATTGCAGCCACAACGGTTGGTCGAGGCCGTACTGCGCGCGGATTTTCAGCAACGCATCCGGGGTGCTGCGCGAGCCGAGCAACGCCCGGGCGGGGTCGCCGGGAATCGAGCGCACCAGCACAAAGGTGATCAGGCTGATGCCCAACAGCACCGGCAGCAATTGCAGCGGCCGGGACAGCACAAAACGATAGCGCGCCAGGTTCATCCGTCAGCCTCGATGACGCGCGAGGAAGTCCAGCAGCACCGGGAAGTACGCCTGGGGTTCTTCATAAAAGGGCATGTGGCTGCTGTTGGGAAATACGTGCAATTCGGCATGCCGGGCGGCCAGCTTCATGCGCAGGGCGCAGGCCGGGGTGAGTTCGTCGTGCTGGCCGGTGGTGATCAGGATCGGCATCTTGAACGCGGCCATCTCCTTGAGGCGGCTCCAGTCCTTGAGGTTGCCGATGTAGAGGAATTCGTTGGGCCCCTGCATGGTTTCGTAAGGCCCCATGTTCCAGTCGCCGAGGGAACGCTTGACCGGCTCGGGCCATTCGTCGAGGCGGCACACGTGGCGATAATTGAGCAAGGTGATCGCGGCCTGGTATTGCGGATGGTCGAGGGTGCCCATGGCCTCATGGCGCTGCATCATCGCCACGGTTTCGCTACCCAGGGCGCCACGCAGACGCTCCAGCTCCTGGGACAGGTGCGGAATATCGCCGACGGTATTTTCCAGGATCAGGCTTTTCAGCGCATCGGGGTAGTGGATGGCGTATTCGATAGCGAGCCAGCCGCCCCAGGAATGCCCGAGCAGATGCACGCGCCCCAGGCCGAGCGCCTGGCGCACGGTTTCGACTTCTTCGACATAACGGCCGATTTCCCACAACGAAACGTCGGTGGGTCTGGCTGAAGCGCCCGTGCCAAGCTGGTCGAATGCAACCACTCGCAGGTTATGGTCCTTGAGCCAGCCATGGGCGTCGCGCAAGTAGTCACACGGCAGGCCCGGCCCGCCGTTGAGGCACAGCAGCACCTCATCGCCGTCGCCAAAGCTGTAGACCACGAGGTTATGACCGTCGACTTGCACGTTGTACCGCTGGTCGGGGGCAATTTCACGCCACATGCATACATTCCTTGTGTTGTCTCGGCCTGGCAGTTAGCGGCCGTTTATCAGGCCAACACTACCGAGGATGCCGCGTGTCCATAACCTAGCATTTCTTATAGGTTTGGCCTGGCAGTCCTTCGCCGGGGCGTGGCATTCTACTTGCAGCAAGTCGAGATTCAAATGAATTCGGGAGCAGAACGGATGCTGGCCAAGCTGACTGCCTTAAACCACCGTCTGATGCCGGGCAGGAGCCTGGACGAGCAGATGGACAACACGTTTATCCTCGCCCAGCAGTTGGGTTTCGATGCACTGGTGTATGACTACAGCCCGGTGCCCATTGACCAGGACGGTGCATTGATCACCCCTTCGGTGCTCGAAGTGCGCAACACCCCGCCAGACTGGCATGCCTTGTGGTGCGGCAAAGGGTTTTACCAGATCGACCCGGTGCAACATCTGGCGCTGAGTACGGTGTCGCCGTTTGTCTGGTCCTATGACGTCAAGGTCGACACGCCTTTGCAGCGCATCATCGACCCCTGCCACGCGCCGGTCTCTTCCTACCTGCACGACCAGCAGCTGACCTGCGGCGTCAGCGTGCCGATCCACCTTCCTCGAGGCGGCTTCGCTTCGCTGACCGGACTGCGTACCGGCAAGGCCGGCAACCTGTTGCAGGATGCGCAGCACACCCTGTCGGATTTCAGCCTGATTTCCCACGCGTTGCAGGAAGCCGCCTACCCGCTGTTCAGCAAAGAGTTGCGCACCTATCCGTATATCCACCTGACCAAACGCGAACGCGAGTGCCTCAAATGGGCCGCCGACGGCCTGACCGCCGCCGAAATCGCCGCACAATTGAGCCGCTCACTGGCGGTGGTCACCCTGCACCTGGCCTCGGCGATGCACAAGTTGGGGGCCAAGAATCGCGTGCAGGCCGTGGTGCGCGCCACGCATTACCGCTTACTTGAAGACTGACCCAGCGGCAAAAACCTAGCTGTTTTGCTAGTTACCTGAATGTCCGCCACACATTATCGTGTACCTGATCCTTTTTTCAGAGCAGGGCACGAAATGGAATTCATCGAAAAAATCCGCGAAGGGTATGCGGCGTTTGGCGCCTACCAGACCTGGTACCGCGTCACCGGCGACCTCTGCAGCGGCCGCACGCCCCTGGTGGTTATCCACGGCGGCCCCGGCTGCACCCATGACTATGTCGATGCGTTCAAGGATGTCGCCGCCAGCGGCCACGCCGTGATCCACTACGACCAGATCGGCAACGGCCGCTCGACCCATCTGCCGGAAAAAGACCCGTCCTTCTGGACCGTGGGGCTGTTCCTCGCCGAATTGGACAACCTGCTGAACCACCTGCAGATCAGCGACAACTACGCGATCCTCGGCCAGTCCTGGGGCGGCATGCTTGGCAGCGAACACGCGATCCTGCAGCCCAAAGGCCTGCGTGCGTTCATCCCGGCCAATTCGCCGACCTGCATGCGCACCTGGGTCAGTGAAGCCAACCGCCTGCGCAAATTGTTGCCCGAGGGCGTGCATGAAACCCTGCTCAAGCACGAAGCCGCCGGCACTTACCAGGACCCGGAATACCTCGCCGCTTCACGGGTGTTCTATGACCATCACGTGTGCCGGGTCAACCCGTGGCCGGAAGAAGTCGCGCGCACATTCGCCCAAGTCGATGCGGACCCGACGGTGTACCACGCCATGAGCGGGCCTACCGAGTTCCATGTGATCGGCAGCTTGAAGGACTGGAAATCGACGGGCCGGTTGTCGGCGATCAAGGTGCCGACCCTGGTCATTTCCGGCCGGCATGACGAGGCCACACCGTTGGTGGTCAAGCCGTTCCTGGATGAAATCGCCGATGTGCGCTGGGCGCTGTTTGAAGACTCCAGCCACATGCCCCATGTGGAAGAACGCCAGGCGTGCATGGGGACGGTGGTGAAGTTTCTGGATGAGGTGTGTTCTTTAAATTACAAAGAACTGAAGGCTGGTTAGATCAATGTGGGAGCTGGCTTGCCTGCGATTACGATAGTGAATTCACCGCCGCTATCGCAGGCAAGCCAGCTCCCACAGTTAGTCCCAGTGCAACTCTAGACCTCAGTGGTCTCAGGCTTGGATGTTTTCCTTGGCGCATCGGCCAACACCGGAATCTCCTTCCCCTCGGCATCAAACAACTTGCCGCCCCTGAAGTAATCCCCATCACGCAGTGCCGCCACGTCGTGGAAGCACAAACTGCGTTCAGTCCCGGCCACGAACACCGACTGCTGGTCCGAGTTGCCGGCGGTGAAATGGTTGAATGCCAGGTTCAGCAGAATCGCCATGATCGCCGACGAGCTGATCCCCGAATGGAAAATGGTCGCGACCCCGCTCGGGAATTGATCGTAGAAGCTCGGCGCGGCAATCGGAATCATGCCGAAACCAATGGAGGTGGCAACGATGATCAGGTTCATGTTGTTTCGGTAATCCACCTTCGACAGCGTGCGGATACCGCTGGCCGCCACGGTGCCGAACAGCACGATCCCGGCGCCGCCCAGCACCGAGGTGGGCACGGCCGCGATCACTCGCCCCATGAACGGAAGCAAGCCGAGGATCACCAGGAATAACCCGCCGGTGGCCACCACAAAGCGGCTCTTCACCCCGGTGACCGCCACGAGCCCGACGTTCTGCGCAAAGGCGCTTTGGGTGAATGAGCCGAAGACCGGCGCAAACATGCTCGACAGCATGTCGGCGCGCAGGCCATTCCCCAGGCGTTTGGCGTCGACCTTGGTGTCGATGATTTCACCCACCGCCAGGATGTCGGCCGAAGTCTCGACCAAGGTCACCATCACCACGATGCACATGGAAATGATCGCGGCCAGATGAAAGGTCGCATGCCGAAATGGAACGGGGTCGGGAAACCGAACATCGGCCCTTGGGTCACGCCGGAGAAGTCTGCCATGCCAAGCACCACCGCAATCAGCGTGCCGATCACCATCGCCAGCAGGATCGACAGGCGCGAGAGGGTCGCGCTGCCAATCTTGCTCAGCAGCAGCACCAGCACCAGGGTCAACGCCGCCAGGCCGATATTGGCCATGCTGCCGAAATCCGCGGCGCGGCTGTTGCCGCCCATGGCCCAGCGCGCCGCGACCGGCATCAGGGTCAGGCCGATGGTGGTGATCACGATGCCCGTCACCAACGGTGGGAAGAACTGAGTGATCCGCGAAAACACCGGGGTTATCAGCAACCCGATCAGCGACGCGGCCATCACCGCCCCGAGAATCGCCGGCATACCGCCGGCACCATCACTGCCGACAATCGCCACCATGGTTGCCACACCAGCAAACGACACGCCCTGCACCAGCGGCAACTGACAGCCAAAGAAGGGCAAGCCGAGGGTCTGCAACAGCGTGGCCAGGCCACCGGCAAACAACGACGCGGCGATCAACAGGCCGATATCCGCTGGCGACAACCCGGCCGCCTGGCCGACAATCAACGGGACCGCGACGATGCCGCCGTACATGGTGAGTACATGTTGCAGGCCGTAAGCCAGGTTGGCGGCGACGCCGAGATTCTCATCTTCTGGCCGCTGCGGTGACGCCTTCGGGTTAGTCATGGTGAGGGGGTCTCTGTTTTTGTTGTGCGGTCACTGTATGCAATATTTAGAATATATGTCCATAAAATTGTATACAACATACCCAACACACACATTTTGCCCCACCACATTGTCGCTTCAAGTACGCGCCAACTCCGAGCTATCTGCCTTCGGCCGCGCCAGCCAATAGCCAAACAGGGCCACGGGCGCGGTTGCCAGCATCACGATCACGGTGATCAGCAGCGGCTGCTCGATCATCGACGACACCAGCAGACTGCTGAGAAAGCACAGCCCCAGTTGCAGCGTGTTCTGCAGCGCCGCCGCCTTGCCGGAATTTTCTGCAAATGGCATCAGCGCATTCGCCACGACGATGGGGTAACTCGCACCGTTGACCAGCGCCATCAGGCAAAACGGAATCAGCAGGGTGGTCAGCGTCGGCACGGTCACGGTCGCCACCAGATACAACGCCAGCATGCTGATGCAATACGCCAGCAGCAACCATGGCAACAGCGTCTTGCCCTGGCAGTGCTGCAAAGCGCTCCGGCAACTATAGCCGCCCACCAGAAATGCCAGGGTCGGCAGCACATAGCTCAGGCCGATGTCATTCGGGCTGTAGCCCATGTCGCCCAGAATGAAGGGCGATGCGGTCAGCCAGGCAAAGAAACTCGCCGAGCACGCGGCGAAGATCATCACATTGCCGGTGAACACGCGAGACGTCAGCAATTGCCCGTAACCCAGGCGCGAACGTTCGCCCTCCTCGGCCCGGCGTTTCGGCGGGGTGCGCAGGCAGACCGTCGGCAGCAACAACAACAGCGAAACCCCGAGCAAGACGCCGAAGATCGCCTGCCAGCCCACGTGATTCAGCACCATCGCCCCCAGCAACGGCGCCAGGGCCGGCGACAGCGACATCAGCGGCATGATGCTGGCGAACACGCGGTGCGCCTTGTCGGCCGGGTGGACGCGTGCTCACCAGCGCCTGCCAGCTCACGGCCGGCGGAACACACGCCGATCGCCTGGATAAAACGC
>JAFHKH010000373.1 GCA_016937595.1 Pseudomonas cedrina subsp. fulgida
CAGCGCGGCGGCAGGCACCTCGATCATCACGCCCAACTCCGGGCGCTGGATCAATCCCAGCTCGGCACACAGTTCATCCAGGCGCTGACGGATCTGCAGCAGCTCATCCACTTCGCTGACCATCGGCAACAGGATGCGGCAACGCTCCAGTGGGGAGACTTGCAGCAGTGCGCGCAGTTGTTGGTCGAGCAGTTCGGGACGCACCTGGGCCAGGCGAATGCCGCGCAGGCCCAACACCGGGTTGGCCTCGACCGGCAGCGGCAGATAATCGAGCTGTTTGTCGCCGCCCACGTCGATGGTGCGGATGATCACCGATTTGTCGCTCATGGCATCCAGCACGGCTTGATAGGCTTGGCGTTGCTCCTGTTCATCCGGTGCGGTACGGCGGTCGACGAAGAGAAATTCGGTGCGCAACAGGCCGACGCCGTCGGCACCGTTTTCGAAGGCCACCTGGGCTTCGGCGCTGGAGGCGACATTGGCGGCGACGTCGATGGTCACCCCATCGGTGGTGCGTGCAGGCGCTTGCGCCTCGGCCTGTTGCCGCTGACGACGCAGTTTCTGTGCGTCGCGAATCTGGTGCACCTCGGCGTGACGCGCGTCGCTTGGCGCCAGTTCCAGGCGACCGTTGGCGGCGTCCAATACAACGCGCTGGCCTTGGGGCACCTCGAGTACTTCAGTGCCCAAGGCGACCACGCAGGGCAAGCCTTTGCCACGGGCCAGGATCGCGACATGGGAGGTGGCGCCCCCTTCGGCCATGCAGATGCCGGCCGCCTCTTGCGCGCTCAATTGCAACAAGTCGGACGGGGTCAATTCATGAGCGCTGACAATCGCCCCCGCAGGCAATTCGAAGTGCCAGGCTTCGCCCAGCAGCGCACGCAACACGCGTTGTTGCAAATCGCGCAAGTCATTGGAACGTTCAGCAAACAGCGGTTTTCCCAAGGCCTGCAAGACAGCGCACTGCGCTTGAATTGCATCGCGCCAGGCGTGGGTCGCCGCGCTGCCTTTTTCGATGGCGCCCGTCGCCGCGTCCAACAGGGCGGGATCTTCCAGCAGCGCGAGGTGCGCGGCGAAGATGTCCTCTTCCTCGACATGCTTGCGCTGGCGCGCTTGGTTCAGCGTGTGGCGGATGTCGCTGCGTACCTGCTCCAGGGCTGCGTCCAGGCGTTGCCGTTGCTCGTCGGCAGAATGTTCACCGGTGTCTGCCGGCAGTTCGATGCCGTTGAGGCGAAACAGCGGCCCGCACGCCAGACCTGGTGCGGCACACACACCTTGCAATACACCGACTTCGGTACTGACCCGGCGAGGCGCAACGGCCGCCGGTGCTTGGTGCTCTTCTTTGACGGCGGCAGTCAAGGCCTTGACCAATGCGTGCAGCGCTGCGTCGGCATCTTTGCCGCGACAGCTCACACGCACTTCATCACCTTCGCCGATCCCCAGGCCCATCAAGCCAATCAGGCTATCGCACGACGCCGACTTGTCACCCACGTGCAACTGCGCCTGGCTGCTGAAACCCTGGGCGGTCTTGCGGATCAGCGCGGCCGGACGGGCATGCAAGCCGCCACGATGAGTAATCCGTACCTGTGCGCTGGCTTCCTGCGTCGAGTTATCCACAGACGCTTGCGCCGAGGCGGCCGAGCGCGCCACGATCTGCAGCAACGGTTCACCGAGCTTGACCGTCTGCCCGGCGATTGCCTGCAATTCAAAGCGCTCGCCGTTGGTCAGGATGATCAGGCTGACCAGGCTTTTGCACTGGCGCGCGATACGGTCCAGATCGAACCGCACCAGCGGCTGGCCCTTGCTGACGCGGGCACCGTCCTTCACCAGCAGGGTAAAGCCTTCGCCGTCCAGTTCCACCGTGTCGATGCCCACATGCATCAACACCTCGGCACCGTTGTCGGCACGAAGCGTCAGCGCATGCGCGGTGCGGGCGACATGGATGATCACGCCGTCACAGGGGGCGTGCAGGCAGTCGTTCAACGGGTCGATGGCAATGCCATCGCCCATCGCGCCGCTGGCGAACACTTCGTCGGGGACCTCGCCCAGGGTCAGTATCGGCCCGCTGAGGGGGGCGCTGAGGGTCACATTATTGTTGTTGGACATGGGCACGGTACTCATCAGGAAAACACGGCAATCGACTCAGTGAGTGCGGGTGACTTTGCTCAGGTGGCGCGGCTGGTCCGGGTCCATGCCCCGGGCGACCGCCAAACCCGCAGCCATGACGTAGAAACTCTGGATGGCCAGGATCGGGTCCAGGCTCGGGTGTTCGGCGCGGCTCAGGGTCAGGTCGCGCTCGGCGATATCGTCCGGCGCCGCCAGCAACACACGGGCGCCACGCTGGCGCATATCGGCGGCCAGGCTCAGCAGGCCGGCCTGCTCGGCGCCGCGTGGGGCGAACACCAGCAGGGGGTAGTTGTCACCGATCAGGGCCATCGGGCCGTGGCGCACTTCGGCGCTGCTGAAGGCTTCGGCCTGGATCGCCGAGGTTTCCTTGAGCTTGAGCGCCGCTTCCTGGGCGATGGCAAAACCGGCGCCACGGCCGATGACCATCAACTGCTGGCAGTCGCGCAGGGCATTAACCGCCTGCGACCAATCCTGCCGCGCGGCTTCGCGCAGGCCCTCGGGCAGGGCGCGGCAGGCTTGCAGCAGCTCGGCTTCTTCGTTCCAGTGGCCAACCAACTGCGCGCTGGCGCTGAGGGTGGCGATAAAGCTCTTGGTGGCGGCCACGCTGAGTTCCGCCCCGGCGCACAGCGGCACATGGAACTCGCAGGCGGCTTGCAGCGGCGAATCTTCCGCATTGACCAGCGAAATGCTCAAGGCCCCGCGTTTGCGCAGCAGGCGCAGGCTGTCGACCAGGTCCGGGCTCTGTCCCGACTGGGAGAGCCCGAATGCCACCTGGCCGCTGACTTGCATCGGCGCCTGCACCAAGGTCACCACCGACATCGGCAACGACGCCACCGGAATCCCCAGATGCTGCATGGCCAGGTAGGCGAAGTAGCTGGCGGCGTGGTCCGAGCTGCCCCGTGCGATGGTCATCGCTACGTGCGGCGGCTGGCGGCGCAGGCGGCCGGCGATTTCCTGCAAGGTCGGGTCCAGGCGCTGCAGCTGTGACGCGACGGCGTCACAGGAGGCCAGGGCCTCTTCAAGCATTCTTGAGCTCAATGGTTTCTCCTTCGACCATGACGTCGGTGAGTGTCAGGGCACGGTCCAGGCGCACGCAGTCGGCAAAACTGCCGGGTTGCAGGCGGCCGCGTTCGTCCAGGCCCAGGTAGTCCGCGGGAAATTGCGACAGGCGTTGTGAGGCTTCGCTGATCGGCAGGCCGATCTTCACCAGGTTGCGCAGCGCCTGGTCCATGGTCAGGGTGCTGCCGGCCAGGGTGCCGTCGGCCAGGCGCACGCCGCCCAGGCATTTGGTCACGGTGTGGCTGCCCAGCTTGTACTCGCCGTCAGGCATGCCGGCGGCGGCCGTGGAGTCGGTGACGCAGTACAGGCACGGGGATCGCGCGCAGGGGCCCACGCGCATGGCGCCGGGGTGTACGTGGAGCAAGTCCGGGATCAGCTCGGCGTATTGGGCGTGGGCCAGCGCGGCGCCGACGATGCCCGGCTCGCGGTGATGCAGCGGGCTCATGGCGTTGTACAAATGCGTGAAGCTGGTGGCACCGGCGGCGAGGGCGGCGACGCCTTCTTCATAGCTGCCCAGGGTGTGGCCGATCTGCATGCGCACGCCGCGTTCGCTGAGGGCGCGGATCAGTGCATCATGGCCGGCGATTTCCGGCGCGATGGTAATGACGCGGATCGGCGCCAGGCGCAGGTAGGCTTCGACTTCAGCCATCAAGGCGGTGTGGGCGAAGTTGGGTTGGGCGCCGAGTTTTCCGGGATTGATGTAGGGCCCTTCCAGGTGCACGCCGAGTACGCGGGCAGCGCCTGTAGGACGCCGCTCGCAGAAACTGCCGAGCTCGCCGAGCACGCGGGAGATCTCTTCCACGGGTGCCGTCATGGTGGTGGCCAGCAGCGAAGTGGTGCCAAAACGCACGTGGGTGCGGGTGATGGTCTCGAAGGCGCTGGAACCTTCCATGATGTCTTTGCCGCCACCACCGTGCACGTGCAGGTCGATAAAGCCCGGCAGCAGGTAGGGCAGGTCGTTTTCAGCCGGGTCGCAAGGCGTGCCGTCAATGGCGCTCACCTTGCCGTGCTCATGCACCAGGCGGCCGCGAACCCAGCCGCTGGGCGTAAGGATGTTGTCTTCGGACATAGGCAGTTCTCTAGGGTCGCAATTCAGCGCAGTAGTCATCGCGGCGCAGCTCGGCGACGAAGTCGTAGTAGTCGTTGCGGCAGTAGGTGTCGGTGATTTCGATCGGCGTGTTGTCGGCGCTGTAGCCGACCCGGGTCATCAGCAGCATGGCGGTGCCGGGGGCGATGCCTACCAGCCTGGCGAACTCATCCGAGGCATTGATCGCCTGGATGTGCTGCAAGGCACGCACCACGGGTTTGCCGATGCCTTCCAGGTATTCGTAGAGCGAGTGGCCGATGGCTTGCGGCTGCGGCAGCACCGAGGCGGGCAACGTGGTCATTTCAATCGCCATCACCGTGTCATCGGCTTTGCGCAAACGCTTGAGGCGCGCCACTTTGTCGGCGGGCGACAACCCCAAGCGAATCAGTTCTTCATGGGTCGGCTGGGTGATTTCCCGCTCCAGCCATTGAGAGCTGGGCACGAAACCCTTGAGCCGCAGCATTTCGCTGAACCCCGACAGGCGCGACAGCGGCTGTTCCAGGCGTGGCGAAATATAGGTGCCGGAGCCTTGATTGCGGCGGATCAGGCCCTGGGCAAACAACACCTGCAGCGCCTTGCGAGCGGTGACGCGCGACAGCCCCAACTGCTCGCTCAGGACGCGTTCGGACGGCAGGGCCTGCTCGGACGTCCACTGGCCGGCATGGATCGCCGCTTCCAGTTTGCGCGCCAATTGCAGGTACAGCGGCGTGGATTGCTTGTCGTCGGGGCGCAGGGCCAGGATGGGGTTCATCTGTCGGGGTTCCGATGCGTTATTGAAAATGTTGTCGCTCGGTAATGGCTGGAAATTAATACCACTTAAATACCATGTCAATGCGGCCAAAACGGTGCAAACCATGCTTTGTTGGCCCTGCATTGGGGCTTGGTATCAAGTGGTATTAGAGAGGTCTTTGTTACGCGCAGAACTGCGTAGCCCGCGGAGGCGAACTGGTATTCACCGGCGGGCGCGGGGCGGGGCTGCAAATATTTTCGAATTAGTTTACGAGCGGTACGCGATTACGGACGAATCTCGATGAGGGTGCCATCTTTGACCAGGTTCCACACTTCGCGCATATCCACGTTGCGCATGCCGATGCAGCCGTCGGTCCAATCCAGGGTATGAAACCACTGCTCGGGGTAGTCCTCGGTGTCGGGGGTGCCGTGGATCATGATCATGCTGCCGGGCTTCACCCCTTCGCGGCGCGCACGGGCGGCGTCGCTGATATTCGGGTAGGAGATATGCATGGACAGGTTGAAGCGCTCGCTGGTCTTGCGCCAGTCGATCCAGTACAGGCCTTCCGGCGTGCGGCGGTCGCCCTCGATCAGCTTGTGGCCTTTGGGGTTCTTGCCCAGGGAGATGCGGTAGGTCTTGAAGGGCTTGCCGTCGTTGATCAACTGCAGTTGATGAGCGGACTTGAGCACCAGGACTTTTTCCACAGGCAAGCTGCCCTGGGGTGGCAGGGTGGAGGCTGGGGCCAGCGTGGCGAGCGACAGGCAAAGCAGGACAAGCAACCCACGCATTGAAAAGATTATTCCTGATGTCATGGGGCGGGCTTGCCCTGCGGCGGCACGGCCTCGCTGCGCACCGAGAATGAACCAAGCCTGCGGTCGGCGAAAAAGTATTCCAGGGTACGTCCGACCGTGCGGAAAGCCAGCTCGGACCACGGGATATCGGCTTCGTCGAACAACTGCACCTCAAGGCTTTCAATGCCTGCGGCAAAGTCCAGGTCAAGCAGCTCGGCGCGGTAGAAGATATGCACCTGGTTGATGTGCGGCACATCGATCAGCGTATAGATGCTCAGGTTGCGCACGCGGGCGCAGGCTTCTTCCTGGGTTTCGCGCATGGCCGCCTGTTCGACGGTCTCGCCGTTTTCCATAAAGCCTGCGGGCAAGGTCCAGTAGCCCAGGCGCGGCTCGATGGCACGGCGGCACAGCAGCACTTTACCTTCCCACACCGGGACGGTGCCGGCGACGATATTGGGGTTCTGATAGTGGATGGTCGAACAGTGATCACACACAAAGCGCAGGCGGCCGTCGCCTTCGGGAATGCGCTGGGTAACCGGTTTACCGCACTGGCTGCAGAAATTCATGCTGGGGTTCCTGGAAAGTGCGCCTATCTTGGCGTGACGGGCAGGGCGCTGCAAGTTGTCGTTTAGCGACACCACGCGGGTTTTGGGCTTGGGCACCCGCCCGCTTTGGTGCATGATGCAAGGTAGCCAACAGACCGAGATGACTCATGCTGGACGAGCTACTTCGCCGGGTAAGCAATCACACCCCCCACACGCTGGAAACCGACGGACGTTTCCCCGAGGCTGCGGTGCTGGTGCCGATTACCCGCAGTGACGAACCTGAGCTGATCCTGACCCTGCGCGCCAGCGGTCTGTCGACCCATGGCGGCGAAGTGGCGTTTCCCGGCGGACGCCGCGATCCCGAAGACCCGGACCTGGTCTTTACCGCGCTGCGCGAGGCCGAAGAAGAAATCGGCCTGCCACCGGGGCTGGTCGAGGTGATCGGCCCGTTGAGCCCTTTGATCTCCCTGCACGGCATTCGGGTGACGCCTTATGTCGGCGTGATCCCCGATTACGTCGAATACCTGGCCAACGATGCCGAGATCGCCGCCGTTTTCAGCGTGCCCCTGGACTTCTTCCGCCAGGACCCGCGCGAACACACCCACCGCATCGATTACCAGGGCCGCAGTTGGTACGTGCCCAGCTATCGGTTCGGCGAATACAAAATCTGGGGGCTGACGGCGATCATGATCGTCGAGCTGATCAACCTGCTGTATGACGATGCCCAGATCAGCCTGCACCAGCCGCCCAAGAGCTTTATCAATATCTGAGCCATCGCTTGAATGGCAATGCCGTGAGGGACAACCATGAAATACCGCCTGGGCGATGCCCGCGTCGAGACCCATCCACAGAGCTGGGTGGCCCCGAATGCCACGCTGGTGGGCAAGGTCAAGCTGGAGGAGGGCGCCAACGTCTGGTTCAACGCGGTGTTGCGTGGCGACAACGAACTGATCCTGATCGGCAAGAACAGCAACGTGCAGGATGGCAGCGTGATGCACACCGACATGGGCTACCCGCTGACCCTGGGCACCGGTGTGACCATTGGCCATAACGCCATGTTGCATGGCTGCACCGTGGACGATTACAGCCTGATCGGCATCAATGCGGTGATTCTCAACGGCGCGAAAATCGGCAAACACTGCATCATCGGCGCCAATTCGCTGATCGGCGAAGGCAAGGAAATCCCCGATGGTTCGCTGGTGATGGGCTCGCCGGGCAAGGTGGTGCGTGAACTGACCGATGCGCAGAAGCGCCTGCTCGAAGCCAGTGCCGCGCACTATGTGCATAACTCGCAGCGCTATGCGCGCGATCTGGTCGAGCAGGAAGAATGACGGCGGTTGAACGTCCTGTCGCTTCGCCCTGTGTGAGTATTTGCGCGTTGGACGATGATGATCGGTGCACCGGCTGCCAGCGTACGGTCGATGAGATCACGCGTTGGAGTCGCATGGATAACGCCGAGCGTCGGGTGGTGTTGGGGTTGTGCCATGAGCGCGCGGTGGCGGGAGGGTTGGTGTTTAGGGTGCCCGGGAAAACCGGCGGCTGATAGACCGCTTTCGCGAGCAAGCCCGCTCCCACATTTTGATTTGTGAATACCTTCAAATGTGGGAGCGGGCTTCTCGCGAAGAGGCC
>JAFHKH010000374.1 GCA_016937595.1 Pseudomonas cedrina subsp. fulgida
GCTCGCGAACGCGGAGTGTCAGCCGGAACATCGGGCACTGATACACCGCATTCGCGAGCAAGCCCGCTCCCACATTGGATCTTCAGTGGGTCAGGGATTGGGGAGATCAGCCCTCATCGCCCTCATCATCATCCCCACCATCGACCTTCATCCCCAGCTCCTTGATCTTGCGTGTCAGGGTATTGCGCCCCCAGCCCAGCAACACAGCGGCATCGCGACGGCGACCGGCGGTGTGCTTCAAGGCGGTTTCGATCATGATCCGCTCAAACGCCGGCACGGCACTGTCCAGCAGGTTCGACTGGCCGCGCGCCAGGGCCTGGTCGGCCCATTGGCGCAACGCCTGCTCCCAGTTGGTCACAGGGGCCGAATCCTGCGGCAGGCTCAACAGCTCCGGCGGCAAATCGCTGATGTGCACTTCGCGCCCGGACGCCATTACGGTGATCCAGCGGCAGGTGTTTTCCAACTGGCGCACGTTGCCCGGCCATGGCAGGTTTTTGAGGTATTCCTCGGTCTCGCTTTTCAGCAGCTTCGGCTCAACCGCCAGTTCCAGGGCGGCGCGGCTCAGGAAGTGACGGGCGAGGGTCGGGATGTCTTCGCGGCGATCGGACATGCGCGGAATGTGGATGCGGATCACGTTGAGACGGTGAAACAAGTCCTCACGGAACTTGCCCGCGTGCACCAGGGTTTCCAGGTTCTGGTGGGTCGCCGCGATGATGCGTACATCGACCTTGACCGGCGTATGCCCGCCGACGCGGTAGAACTCACCGTCCGCCAGCACGCGCAGCAGGCGGGTCTGGGTGTCGGCCGGCATGTCGCCGATTTCATCGAGAAACAGCGTGCCGCCGTCGGCCTGTTCAAAGCGGCCGCGGCGCAGGTTGGCCGCGCCGGTGAACGCGCCTTTCTCATGGCCGAACAGCTCGGACTCCATCAAGTCCTTCGGAATCGCCGCCATGTTCAACGCGATGAACGGCGAAGCCGCGCGAGGGCTGTGACGGTGCAGCGCGTGAGCGACCAGCTCTTTACCGGTCCCAGACTCGCCGTTGATCAGCACGGTGATGTTGGAATGGCTCAGACGCCCGATGGCGCGAAACACTTCCTGCATCGCCGGTGCTTCGCCAATGATTTCCGGCGTGCGGGTCAGGACGGGCGGTGCTGCCTGGTTTTGCTGTTCCTGGGCGTGCTGGTTGGCGCGCTTGACCAGCGCCACGGCTTCGTCCACGTCGAACGGCTTGGGCAGGTACTCGAAGGCGCCGCCCTGGTAGGACGCGACAGCGCTGTCCAGGTCCGAGTGCGCGGTCATGATGATCACCGGCAGGCGCGGGTGCTGCTCGCGAATCCGTGCCAACAGGTCCAGGCCGCTGGCGCCGGGCATGCGGATGTCGGAGATGATCACGTCCGGCTGCTGGCGCGCGAGGCGGCTCATCACGCCGTCGGCGCTGTCGAAGCTCTGGGTGGTCATGCCTTCCTGTTGCAAGGCTTTCTCCAGGACCCAGCGGATAGAACGGTCGTCGTCAACGATCCAGACAGTTTCACTACGGCTCATGTCGAGGGGGCTCCTTGTTCCAATGGCAGGAAGATCGAGAACGTGGTGTGGCCGGGGTGGCTCTCACACTCGATCAGGCCCTGATGCTGGCTGATGATGTTCTGGGTAATGGCCAGGCCCAGCCCGGTACCGTCCGGGCGGCCGCTGACCATGGGAAAGAAAATGGTTTCCTGCAGTTCCACAGGAATGCCGGGGCCGTTGTCGATGATCTCGACCTTGGTCACCAGGCGGTGGCGCACATGGCCAATGGTGAATTGGCGCAGGGCGCGGGTGCGCAGGCTGATGCGGCCCAGGCGCAGTTCGTTCTGGCTGCTGATGGCCTGCATGGCGTTGCGCACGATATTGAGCACCGCCTGGATCATCTGTTCGCGGTCGATCAAGACGTCGGGAATGCTCGGGTCGTAGTCGCGCACCAGGGTGATGCAGCCCTGGCTTTCAGCCTCGACCAACTGGCACACACGCTCCAGTACTTCGTGCACGTTGGTCATCGCCAGGGACGGCAGCTTGTTCGAGCCGAGCATGCGGTCCACCAGGTTACGCAGGCGGTCGGCCTCTTCGATGATGACGTTGGTGTAGTCCTTGAGGTGCTCCTCGGGCAGCTCGCGCGCAAGCAGTTGCGCCGCGCCGCGAATGCCGCCCAGGGGGTTCTTGATCTCATGGGCCAGGCCGCGCACCAGCATCTTGCTGGTTTCCTGCTTGGACAGCTGCGCCTCTTCCTTGGTGATGCGCAGCAGGCGGTCGCGGGGGTGCACTTCGAGCAGCAGCAGGGTGGCGCCATTGCTCAGGATCGGCGTCACGGCGTAGTCGACGGTCAGCGTCTGGCCGGTGAGGGCGGTGAGCATCGCTTCGCGCTTGGTGAACGGGTGAGCCTGCTCCACCGCCTGGCGCAACGAGCTCAACGCCTCGGCCGACTCGGTGAACAATTCGCTGATGAACTGCCCATGGCTGCGCTGGCCGCTGATGGCCAGCAGCATCTCCGCCGCCGGGTTCATGTACTCAAGACGCAGGTCGTCGTTGAGCAGGATGGTCGCGGTGGTCAGGTTGTCGAGTAGCAAACGGTGCAGTGCATCGCTGATGGTCATCAGGACCTCTTTTGGAGCAAGGCGCGGGCTTGAGGCACACGCTGATACAAGGAAAATGCAAAAACCAAACCAAGGCTCCGAAAAGAAGCGTCAAAGCCCTGAAATGGGGGGTTGAGGCGCGAAACTGTGGCGTTCTGCCAGTTGAGTCGGGAAGAATCGAACCAAAATGGGATGGTCACATGGGGAGCGTGCAGGGTTGCGCACCAATATAGTGCCGTTTTGAGAGGTTTGTTCAGGATGCATCTGAATGCACGCAAATCCAACTGTGGGAGCGGGCTTGCTCGCGAAAGCGGCGTGTCAG
>JAFHKH010000375.1 GCA_016937595.1 Pseudomonas cedrina subsp. fulgida
TTCGCGAGCAAGCCCGCGCCCACAGTTAGTTCTCCACCGGCCATACCCTGATTGTCATGTTTTGAGGGCATAACAGTGGCTGATTGTAGCCATGGGCCAGCCCCCAAGCACAAGCCGGGAAATGCATTCGGTGAACGCGTTTTTTTGTGATAGGGTTCGCGCCCTTCGAAAATGGCCAGGTTGTTTTGGGCCCGAAATATTTAATGACAAACGGTGTAATACCGCTGCAACGCGGCCTACACGCCGATTCGACCTTTCTCACACATTTTACCCACAGCGTTATCCACAGGTTACTCCGTTGCTAACCCCTCGAAAACGCATTATCTTGTACCTCGGCGCTCAAGTAGACCCTACATGTAGGGTTTTCAACCAAAGTGCCCAACCACACAAGTGGCTCGAAACTCAAGCATTTATTGCTTGCGCAGCGTTGAACCAACAGATTTTCAGTAGACCAAACCGCTCATGCGGATGGCAGCTGTTCTCCATCCCCGACATGGAAAACGGTACGGGTGTTGCAGGAAAAACCTGACACTCGCAATCAAATATAGAACGTGGAGACAACCCCCCATGCAAACCGACACAACTCGCGAGAACCCGCAAGGCTCCGTGCCGCAGGCCGCTGATTCGAACCAGGATCTGGCCGCCACCGCACCTGGCCAATTGCGCGTGATCAAGCGTAACGGCACTGTCGTTCCTTACACCGATGACAAAATTACCGTCGCCATCACCAAAGCGTTTCTTGCAGTTGAAGGCGGCACCGCTGCCGCGTCGTCGCGCATCCACGACACCGTTGCCCGCCTGACCGAACAAGTCACCGCCACCTTCAAGCGTCGCATGCCTTCGGGCGGCACCATCCACATCGAAGAAATCCAGGACCAGGTCGAACTGGCCCTGATGCGTGCCGGCGAACAGAAAGTCGCCCGCGATTACGTGATCTACCGTGATTCGCGCGCCAAGGAGCGTGCCGTACGCACCCCGGCCGAAGAGGCTGCCGTGCAGGCTCACCCGTCGATCCGCATCACCCTGGCCGACGGCAGCTTCGCGCCGCTGGACCTGGGCCGCCTGAACACCATCATCACCGAGGCCTGCGAAGGCCTGGAAGAAGTCGACGGTGACCTGATCCAGCGCGAAACCCTGAAGAACCTGTACGACGGCGTGGCCCTGACCGATGTCAACACCGCCCTGGTGATGACCGCCCGTACCCTGGTTGAACGCGAGCCGAACTACTCGTTCGTGACCGCGCGCCTGCTGATGGACACCCTGCGCGCCGAAGGCCTGGGCTTCCTGGGCGTGGCCGCCAGCGCCACCCACCACGAGATGGCCGACCTGTACGCCAAGGCCCTGCCGGCCTACATCGCCAAGGGTATCGAATACGAATTGCTGAACCCGGTCCTGGCCACCTTCGACCTGGAAAAACTCGGCAAGGCGATCAACCACGAGCGCGACCAGCAGTTCACGTACCTGGGCCTGCAGACCCTGTATGACCGTTACTTCATCCACAAGGACGGTATCCGCTTCGAACTGCCGCAGGTGTTCTTCATGCGCGTGGCCATGGGCCTGGCGATCGAAGAGAAGCACAAGGAAGACCGCGCGATCGAGTTCTACAACCTGTTGTCGTCCTTCGACTACATGTCGTCGACCCCGACCCTGTTCAACGCCGGCACCCTGCGTCCACAGCTGTCGAGCTGCTACCTGACCACCGTGCCGGATGACCTGTCGGGCATCTACCACGCGATCCACGACAACGCCATGCTGTCCAAATTCGGCCGCGGCCTGGGCAACGACTGGACCCCGGTGCGTGCACTGGGTTCGTACATCAAGGGCACCAATGGTAAATCCCAGGGCGTTGTGCCGTTCCTGAAAGTGGTGAACGACACCGCCGTTGCCGTGAACCAGGGTGGCAAGCGCAAAGGCGCTGTGTGCGCCTACCTGGAAACCTGGCACATGGACATTGAAGAGTTCATCGAGCTGCGCAAGAACACCGGTGATGACCGTCGTCGTACCCACGACATGAACACCGCCAACTGGATCCCGGACCTGTTCATGAAGCGCGTCTTCGATGACGGCCAGTGGACCCTGTTCTCGCCTTCCGAAGTACCGGACCTGCACGACCTGACCGGCAAGGCCTTCGAAGAACGCTACGAGTACTACGAAGCCCTGGCCCAGTACCCTGGCAAGATCAAGCTGTTCAAGACCATCCAGGCCAAAGACCTGTGGCGCAAGATGCTGTCGATGCTGTTCGAAACCGGCCACCCATGGCTGACCTTCAAGGACCCATGCAATCTGCGCAGCCCGCAGCAGCACGTGGGCGTGGTCCACAGCTCGAACCTGTGCACCGAGATCACCTTGAACACCAACAAGGACGAGATCGCCGTCTGCAACCTGGGCTCGATCAACCTGCCGAACCACATCGTCAACGGCAAGCTGGACACCGCCAAGCTGGAACGCACCGTCAACACCGCCGTACGCATGCTCGATAACGTGATCGACATCAACTACTACTCGGTGCCACAGGCGCAGAACTCCAACTTCAAGCACCGTCCGGTTGGCCTGGGCATCATGGGCTTCCAGGATGCGCTGTACCTGCAGCACATTCCTTACGGCTCGGATGCGGCGGTCGAGTTCGCCGACAAGTCCATGGAAGCGGTCAGCTACTACGCGATCCAGGCGTCCTGCGACCTGGCCGACGAACGCGGCGCCTACGAGACGTTCCAGGGTTCGCTGTGGTCCAAAGGCATCCTGCCGCTGGACTCGCAACAGATCCTGATCGAACAACGTGGCCAGAAGTACATCGATGTTGACCTGGAAGAATCCCTGGACTGGGCGCCGGTACGTGCCCGCGTGCAGAAAGGTATTCGTAACTCCAACATCATGGCCATCGCACCGACCGCGACCATCGCCAACATCACTGGCGTGTCGCAGTCGATCGAACCGACCTACCAGAACCTGTATGTGAAATCGAACCTGTCGGGCGAGTTCACCGTGATCAACCCGTACCTGGTGCGCGACCTCAAGGCCCGCGGCCTGTGGGACTCGGTCATGATCAACGACCTGAAGTACTACGACGGTTCCGTGCAGCAGATCGAACGCATCCCGCAGGAGCTCAAGGAGCTTTACGCGACCGCCTTCGAAGTGGACACCAAGTGGATCGTTGACGCCGCCAGCCGTCGTCAGAAGTGGATCGACCAGGCGCAGTCCCTGAACCTGTACATCGCCGGCGCCTCGGGCAAGAAGCTCGACGTGACCTACCGCATGGCCTGGTACCGTGGCCTGAAAACCACTTACTACCTCCGTGCCCTGGCCGCGACCAGCACCGAGAAGTCGACCATCAACACCGGTAAGCTGAACGCGGTGTCCAGCGGCGGCAACCACGGTGATGATTCGGTACTCGCCGCTCCAGCCGGCCCGGCACCCGTGCCAAAGGCTTGCGCGATTGACGAGCCGGATTGCGAAGCTTGCCAGTAACAATCATATGTTTGATAACGTATAGATTGTAGTTGCCCCCTCTCCAGACCCTTTAGTAAAGGGTTTGGAGAGTTTACTTGCTGTATACCCCTCCCTGTACTCTTCGCCCTATCTAGCTCATAGGTCGGAATCGTATACATTGCCCTCCTTTTTCATTCGATCCTTTATCGCTTCCCTTCTTCAACGGCTTAAAGCCACAACAAACTCCAAAAACGCGCGTACCTTGGCCGGCGGCAGGTTGCGTGACGGATACAATGCGTACAACGGAAACCGCTCATTTGGCCAATCGGGAAAAAGTTCTACCAGGCGCCCTTCGCGCAAGGCCGGCTCTACGCCCAATTGAAGCACCTGCGCTACTGCCAGGCCTTCTTCGGCGATGCGGTGCAATGTGCCCACGTCATTGACGATCAGGCGGCCAGGGGTGTTGATGGTCAAGCGCTCTGCGTCGCGTTGAAACTCCCATACAAATGGCCTACCCGTCTGGAAATCACGAAAATCGACACACAGGTGCTTACCGTTCTCCAGTTCCGAAGGGTGGCCAGGATGTCCATGTTTGAGGATGTAGGCTGGTGAAGCCACCGTTAGTACACGTGTCTTCAGTAACTGACGACCAATCATGCCGGAGGATGGTTGCTCGCCAAAGCGTACTGCTAAGTCGACACCGTCCGTGACAAGATCACCGAGGTGTTCGCGGGTCACCAAGTCCACAGATAGCTCGGGGTGACTGGCCATGAAGTCCCCAAGCGCTGGCGCGAGAATCAAACGCGAAAAGTAGGGGTCGACATTGACTCTCAAACGCCCGCGGATTGTTGTGGCACTGCCGGAGGCGCTTTCTGCCAGGTCCTCAAGACTGGCCAATAACGGCACTGCACCCTCATAGAGACGCCGACCTTCGTCGGTCAGCGTTACAGAGCGTGTAGTGCGATCAAACAAGCGAATTCCCAGCAGAACTTCTAGCCTCGCAATCGCCCGGCTGACGCCTGATTGAGTCATATCCAGCGCTTCAGCAGCCTTGACGAAACTGCCGCTATCGACGACGGCAGACAGCACGCCTATACCGCTGACCAAACGTCCATCCAGGCTCATTGATGATTTTCCGTCATTAAAGTGATGAGGCTCATGCTATCGCAGTCGCTGATGGGGTCACGTAATAATTTCTCCATGGCGCATTTTGGTTGCCACTTAACGGGAGTTCGACGATGTACACAATCATGGGTGTTACTGGGCAAGTCGGTGGCGAAGTTGCGCGAGTGTTGTTAGCAGCAGGCGAGCAAGTGCGTGTAGTCGTGCGCGATGTGGAAAAAGGCGCGAGCTGGGCAGCGCAAGGTTGTGACGTTGCGGTGGCCGATCTTAACGACGTGCACTCGCTGATAGAGGCGTTCAAGCAAAGCCATGGCGTATTCGTACTGCTACCGCCCAACTTCGACCCGGTCGAGGGTTTTCCCCAGACGCGCGAATTCATCAGCAATTTGCACAAGGCGCTATTGGTTACACGCCCGGCAAAGGTCGTATGTCTGTCAACTATTGGCGCCCAGGCAACTCAGCCCAACTTGCTCACTCAGCTGCAACTGCTGGAACACAGTCTGCGTAGTTTGGAGACGCCAATCAGCTTCCTGCGACCGGCCTGGTATATGGAAAACCACCAATGGGACATCGACGCCGCGCGCAGCGGCATGATTCCCAGCTTCCTTCAACCGCTGGACAAGCCCGTACCGATGATTGCTACCGTCGACGTTGGCCGTACTGCTGCCGAGTTGATTCGGGAAACCTGGCAAGGCAAACGCGTAGTTGAGTTGGAAGCGACTGACACGATTACTCCGTTTTCGATTGCCCAAACCTTCGCCGAGCTGCTGGGTCATCCGGTAAGCATCGAAGCAGTGCCGCGCGATACATGGGAGGACCTGTTCCGCAAACAAGGTATGAACAACCCGCTGCCACGTGTACAGATGCTAGATGGCTTCAATGCAGAGTGGATCTGTTTCGAGGGTGTTCCACGTACCGGGCGTACCCCCCTTAAAGAGGTATTGGGTCAGTTGATCAAGCGCTGAAAGCGTTCATTACTTCGATCCGCCCTGATGCCCGCGCCGTTTGAAGCGGATAAAGCAGCTTAAACCTGAGCAGGTGTGCTCGCTGCGGTCACCGCTCTGTCTCGGCACCGACGCTTGATCATCCGCGACTTGAAAACCGATCAACCCCGCAACAGCCGGGTTGATCGTTTTTTTTGCCTGCGACTCAGACAAGCACAGTGATAATGCCTTGGTTGTGCGCTGTGTTATTGCCTCTCTTGCCCCACAGTTCCAGGCGATTGGTAATAACCGCCATGGAGTGTCCGCCATACTCCCACGTACCCACGGCGCCGTTGCGCAGATCGGATTCGGTACCTGGCCTGTGGTGGTATTTCAGACCCAGCCGGTCCAACCCTTCTCGCGAATGCTCACCGTCGTTCAGGCTCTTCAGTGCGTCGGCAAAACTGCGACGGGCATTATGATCGTTCTCGTTCCAGTTGCCCGCGCTGCCTTCCATTTGCGCCCGTTTCGCGCTGGCCGCATACATGAAATTGGCATCGCTCATCATCGCCGGGTCATCTCCCTGAAACCTCGCATGCTCGGCAGCTTGCTTCACTTCAGCTTTGGACACATGCAACTTGAAGCCATCGCGCATCGTCACGTCATAGCCGTCGCCAGATTCCTTGACCTCCTTGAAGACATCGGTCGGTTTCTGGCCAAAATGCATCATCGCGGCTTTGATCGAAACAGTGACGCAATTACCATCATCCCCCTGCTTGAAACCACTCCAGATGTTGCCGGGCTCATTACCGGTACTTGGTTTTTTCCCTGGGTTAGAGAGGTCGGGTGTGTAGTTATAGTGGTTGGCGCCCTCGGTAAATGGCTTGGTGTTCATGGGTTGGGCAGGACCAAAATCATTCGGATTGACACGCCCCCTACCGCCGCCGCCGCCTCCACCACCTCCACCGCCGCGCGGCATAGCGGGTAATGGCGGTGTCGGCGCCTCATCATCCATCTGCGGGAATAACGTTTTGAGCAGACGTCGCAGAAACTCCATCCACGAGGGATCTGCCTGCTCCATCAGCGCCTTTATGATTTCCTTGAGTTTTTCATCGCCCAGCTCTTCGCGCATTTTATTCAGCTTGTCGCGAAGATCCTGAACGGTCTGGTTCTTGGAGGTTTTTTCAGCGTCCAGCCACTGTGCCAGCAATTGCCTGACTGACTCAGTGTCGGCGCGCGCGTCGTCTTTGCCAGCGTCCTCCGGGGTTTGCCGCCCCAGCAGTCCGGCATACATCGTTGCGTCATAGCGGCGACTGGTCGACGCGCGCTCTTCCCCCACTGCATAACCTGACATAGTCACCTCATTCGCAATCGTTGGACGTCGGCGTCCGCTGAAGCGTCTGTGGCGACTTGGGATTAATGCGTTCCAGCACGATGTCTTGTTCCAAAGGAAAACCATCACGAACGAAACGACAGATCAAAAAAAACCCCTCGAGATGAGGGGTTTTTAAAGTCAACGCTGAAGCAGCAGCGTCGGTATCACGTCATCTGAATGATGGTCTGCATGATGGTGCTCTGGGTGGAGATCGTCTTGGCGTTCGCCTGGTAGTTGCTCTGGGCCTTGATCAGGTCCACCAGTTCGTTGGTCAGGTTGACGTTGGAGTTCTCCAGGGAGTTGGCCACGATCGAACCCAGGGTACCGGCTTGCGGGGTGTCGTAACCCGGCTGGCCCGAGGCGAAGGTCTCTCTCCAGGCGGTGCCGCCCGCTGGCTGCAGGCCTTGCTCGTTGTTGAAGCTGGCCAGGGAGATCTGGCCGATGGCCTTGCTCTGCTGGTTGCTGAACGTTGCGAACAATACGCCGCTGCCGTCGATTTTCAGGCCGGTGATCTGGCCAGTGGCATAGCCATCGGTGACCGGTGGGTTGCGGTAGCTGGCCGAGTTGTACTGGGTGATATTGGCCATGTTGACGGCAATGCCACCTGGGTTGGCAGCCGCGCCGTTGTCTGTCCAAACCCCATTGACCATGGCACCCGGCTTCCAGTCAGCGATGGTCAGGGTGGTATTGGAGGCGGTGCCTGGCGGCGTTGTGATCGTCGAAAGCGCGCCCGAGGTATCAAATGTCAGCAGTTTTCCTACAGGCGGCGTGGCAGCCAGCGTCGAGCCATCCGGGTTACGACCGTCGATCGTGGTGTAGGACATCCACTTGTTGGAGTCGGTCTTCACCATGTACTGGATCATCGAGTGCGCGTTGCCCTGGGTATCGTACAACGTGGTGCTGTATTGCGTGGTAAAGGTGCTGGTGTCGGACGGGTCGAACGGCTTGGTGGTCTGGTTGATCGCCGGTTCCGAAGAGTTCAGGTTGCTGGTGGAGTCCACCTTGCTGGACGCCTTCGGCGGCAGGTTCGCCAGATTCAGTTGCAGGTCGACAAGACCACCCTTGGTGATCTTGCCATTCTCATCCGCCGCATAGCCTTGCAGGCGCGAGGTCCCGGTGTTGTTGGTGATGTAGCCGTCTTTGTCGGCACGGAACGCACCGCTGCGGGTGTACTCCAGCGAACCGTCGCTGCCCTTCTGCACGAAGAAACCACCGCCCTGGATCGCCATGTCCAGGACGCCGCCGCTGCCGTTGACGTCACCCTGGGTGAACTGCTGGGACACGGCCGCCAGGTTCACACCGTTGCCGATGCTGTTCTGACCGGTGCCCAATTTGGAGGCGGCATAAATGTCGGCGAATTCCGCACGGGACGACTTGAAGCCAGTGGTCGCGACGTTGGCGATGTTGTTGCCGGTCACGTCCAGTTGTTTGTTGGCCGCATAGAGGCCGCTAAGGCCGATGTTAAAAGACATGTTTCTCTCCCTCTGCCGTCGTTAGCCGGCTCTATGTACCGATAGTCTGAATTTGCGACAGCTTGACGCTGCCCATGCCGCCTGCAAGGTTCAACAGCATTTCGCCGCCGGTCTTGCTCAGGGTCACGCTCGTTACCGTCGCTGGCAGCGAAGTGGCCAGGGCAACGGCGTCGCCCTTGTCGTTCTTGGTGGTGGCCGTGAAGGTGTAGGTGCCCGCGGGAGCGACCTCGCCGTTGTCGTTCTTGCCGTCCCAGATAAAGTCGGAGGTGCCCGCGCTCTGGGCGCCCGTATCGATAGTGCGCACCACGTTGCCGTCTTTGTCGGTGATCTTGATCGACACGTTGCCCGTGGCCGCCGTGACGGCCACCGAGCCGGTCATGCTCTTGCTGGTATCCACCAGCGCCTTGTCGGTCTGGGTGATGATCGAACGTCCTACCAGCGACGACGCCTGCAGCGCTTGCGACGAACTGAAGTTGCTCGAGATGTTATTCACCGAGTCGTTCAGCGTATTGATGCCTTCCAGGCTGCTGAACTGCGCCAACTGGGCCACGAACGCGCCGTTGTCTTGTGGCGACAGCGGGTTCTGGTTTTTCAGTTGGGTCACGAGCAGTTGCAGGAACGCATCCTTGCCCAGCGCCTGGTTACCCGTGGCCGACTTGGCGGCGTTGCCGACGCTGCTGTTGTCGGCGGCAGACTTGACCTTGGAATTGAAAAGGTCCTGGACTGCCGAGTTGTTTGAAGTATCAACGATGGCCATTATTTGGCGCCCCTTATCACTGACCCAGGGTCAGGACCTTCTGCATCATGGTTTTGGCGGTGTTCATCATTTCCGCGTTGGTCTGGAACGAGCGGCTGGCGGAAATCATGTCGGCCATTTCCTCGACCACGTTGACGTTGGGGTAGTAGACGTAACCCTTTTCGTTCGCGGCGGGATGGTTGGGTTCGTAGCGGGCTTCAAGGTTGCTCTGGTCTTCAACCACACCCAACACCTGCACGCCGGAGCCGGCGGCGCCCTGGTCCTGGAACAGCGAATCGCTGCCGCCGTTCTGGCCGCCCTGGAACATGGTGGCGAACACCGGGTGGCGGGCACGGTAGGTCTGGTCAATGCTCGAAGACACGGTCTCGGCGTTGGCGATGTTACTGGCGACGGTGTTCAAGCGCGTGGTCTGCGCGCTCATGCCACTGCCGGCAATATTGAAAACACTGGACAGGGACATGGCTTACTCTCCACGCAGGGCTGACATCAGCCCCTTGAATTTGCTGTTGAGCAGGGTAAAGCTGGCTTGAAAGTTCACCGAGTTCTCGGCGTAGGCCGATTGCTCCAGCTGGGCGTCGACGGTGTTCTGGTCGATCGACGGCTGCATCGGCGTGCGATAGAGCAGCGACTCATCACCATTGCTCAGGCCTTGCGCTTCGATATGACGGCTGTTGGTCATGTTCAAGGCGAAGGTGCCGTTCTTGGTCTTGTCCTGCTGCGCGGCGAGCACGGCAGAGAAGTCCAAGTCCCGAGCCTTGTAGTTCGGGGTGTCGGCGTTGGCAATGTTGTTGGCCAGGACTTCGGCACGCTGGGCGCGGAAGCCCAGGGCTTGTTCGTGGATACCGAGCGCTTTATCGAAGCTGATGCTCATGGCGGAAACCTTTAGGCTGACCTGCTGTTCGTTAGCAAGGCTATAGCAAGGCGCATGCCAATTTCGAGAGCCCCCGTATTCCGGGGCTTTGCGGGGAGGTTACCGGCGGCGATGCCAGAAAAGCGGCAAAGCGGTTCCGCGTGGCGCCAGTAAAGCGGCAATGGGGTGTTGCCGCTATTAGAAGCGTTGCCGCAAACAACTGTGGGAGCGGGCTTGCTCGCGAATGCGGTGGTCAGCTACCACATCTGTAACTGACCCACCGCAT
>JAFHKH010000376.1 GCA_016937595.1 Pseudomonas cedrina subsp. fulgida
GCTCCCACATTGGCTTTGTGGTGTGGCTGAAATTCAGCGCGGCTCGATGTGGGCAATCATCAACTGTACGCTTTCATTGCCGCGAAACTCGTTCACGTCCAGCTTGTAGGCCAATTCCACCCAACGCACCGTCGGGTTAGGCCAGACCTCACGGTCCACCCCAAACGCAATGCCATCGAGTTTCACCGACCCGCATTCGCTCTTGAGCACCACTTTCAGGTGCCGCTCGCCCACCACCCGTTGCTCAACCAGTTGAAACACGCCGTGAAACAACGGCTCGGGAAAGTGCTGCCCCCACGGGCCGGCGTGGCGCAGTGCACGGGCCAGCTCCAGATGGAATTCTTCCACCGCCAGGGTGCCGTCGGTCAGCAGCCGGCCGGTGAGGTCCTCTTCGCAGAGCTGCCGGCGCACCTCGGCATCGAACGCCTCGGCAAACAATGGGAAATGCTCTTCACGCAATGTCAGGCCCGCCGCCATGGCGTGGCCGCCGTATTTGGCGATCAGGTCGGGATGCTGGCTCGCCACCACCGCCAGGGCGTCACGGATGTGAAAACCTTGCACAGAGCGCCCCGAGCCCTTGAGCAAGCCATCGCCCGCGTCGGCAAAGGCGATGGTCGGGCGGAAATAGCGCTCTTTCATGCGCGAAGCCAGGATGCCGATTACCCCCTGGTGCCACTCCGGATCAAACAGGCACAAGCCGAAGGGCATCGACTCCACCGGCAAGTCCTTGAGCTGGGCCAGGGCTTCGCGCTGCATGCCTTGCTCGATGGATTTGCGGTCCTGGTTCATGCCGTCCAACTGCGCAGCCATTTCCCGCGCGCGGCGACGTCGG
>JAFHKH010000377.1 GCA_016937595.1 Pseudomonas cedrina subsp. fulgida
CGGTGGGTCAGTTATAGATGTGCTGACGGATACACCGCATTCGCGAGCAAGCCCGCTCCCACATTCAGGCTGCCTCAGCCCACAGACTGGGGGGGTCAGCCTTCTTCCAGCCACAGGCGAATCGGCTTGCCCTCGGCCGGCCAGAAACGCGTCTGCTCGATCGGCGAGATGTCCCAGCGCTGCACGTTTTGCAGGGCCTGGAAGAAGCGATGTTCCTGCTCCATCAACGCCTCGGCGCAGAGCTTGCGGGTGCTGCCGATCTTGCCGAAGCTGAGTGTGTTGCCCTCGACGGTGTACGGCGCAAACCAATGGTTGCACCCGCCATTGCCGTAGGCACGGCCATCGGCGCCGAGGGTGACGGTCAGGTGCGCGTAATCCATCAGCGGCCGTTCACCGATCCATTCCACCACATAGCTGTGATCCCGCTTGAGCTTGACCGCGTCCCCGGCGCAGCCGGTCAGGGCCGCGCCGAGGGCAGCGAGCAGTCAGCACGCTTTCATTGTGCGGCCTTCTGGCATTTAGGGCAGCGATGCTTGTCGCCTTCGCTGGCCCAGCCCAACTCGGCGATGCGCGCGTTGGCCGCCGGTTGCAGTGGCTCCTTGGTCAGCTTGGTTTCCACCGCGAACTCGAACGCCAACAGCGCATCGCAGCTGTCGCAGTTGACCTTCCAGGTGTGAATCTCCAGCTCGCCGAACTTTGGCCCCTGGGCCATGGCGACCCACTGGCCCGCCGGGCGGATGGAGTAGCGCGCATCGCCTTCAACGGTGAGGCGCATCGACAGGGTTTTACTGCCGCGCAGGGTGACGATCAATACGTCGCCATGCTTGATTGAACCGCCGTTGCCAGTGACCTGGTAACGGCCCGGCACCAGGGCACGGCATTCGATCAGGGTGTGTTGCGGGCTCAGCAAACTGAAGCGGAAATCGTGTTCGGCCATGGATCCTCCAAATAGGCGCGGCATCCTATCACGGGTGCTTGCTCATCATGAGCCTGGTATGTGACCGCTTATCAACCTTCGACAAGGTTCTGCGCCGGTCATCGACCCGGGCGATGATCAGCATCGAATGGGCTGTTGTGGCGAGCGGGCTTGCCCCGCGTTGGGCTGCGAAGCAGTCC
>JAFHKH010000378.1 GCA_016937595.1 Pseudomonas cedrina subsp. fulgida
CGCGTAGGCTGCTGCAAGCCCCGCCGGGTCGGGCACTGGACGCCGAACGCCTGGGCGATTGGCACGCCGCGCTGCGGCAACTGGAGCTGCCCTTCGCCGATTGCGCGCCGCTGAACTGGCTGGAGACGGGACATGACTAAACCGCTGAAGCTCGCCGTGGTCGGCCATACCAATGTGGGTAAAACGTCCCTGCTGCGCACGCTGACCCGTGATGTCGGTTTCGGCGAGGTGTCCCATCGCCCCAGCACGACGCGGCATGTCGAAGGTGCGCGGCTGTCGGTGGACGGCGAAGCCTTGTTGGAGCTGTATGACACGCCCGGCCTGGAAGACGCCATCGCCCTGCTCGACTATCTGGAGCGCCTCGACCGCCCCGGCGAACGCCTCGACGGTCCGGCCCGCCTGGCGCGCTTCCTCGAGGGCAGCGAAGCACGCCAGCGTTTCGAACAGGAGGCCAAAGTGTTGCGCCAATTGTTGGCGTCCGACGCGGGCCTGTACGTGATCGACGCCCGCGAGCCGGTGCTGGCCAAGTACCGCGACGAGTTGCAGGTGCTGGCCAGTTGCGGCAAGCCGTTGCTGCCGGTGCTCAACTTTGTCAGCAGCAGCGACCACCGCGAACCGGACTGGCGCGACGCCCTGGCCCGCCTTGGGCTGCATGCACTGGTGCGCTTCGACAGCGTGGCACCGCCGGAGGATGGCGAGCGGCGCCTGTATGAAAGCCTGGCCCTGCTGCTGGAAAACGCACGGCCGCAATTGGAACGCTTGATTCTTGACCAGCAAGCACAACGCCAGGCCCGTCAGCAAAGCGCTGCACGGCTGATTGCGGAACTGCTGATCGACTGCGCCGCATGCCGGCGCAGCGTGGTCACCGAAGATGAACCGCAAGCCATCGGCGACCTGCGCAAAGCCGTGCGCCAACGCGAACAAAAGTGCGTCGAAGCGCTGCTCAAGCTGTTCGGCTTCCGCCCCCAGGATGCCGCCGCCAGCGACTTGCCGCTGCTGGACGGGCGTTGGGGCGATGACCTGTTCAACCCCGAAACCCTCAAGCAACTTGGCGTGCGCGTCGGCGGCGGGATCGCCGCAGGCGCGGCGGCGGGGGCCGGCGTGGATTTGTTGGTCGGCGGGCTGACGCTGGGCGCCGCGGCCCTGGCCGGCGCGATTGCCGGTGGCGCGCTGCAAACCGCGCGCAGCTACGGCGCCGCCTGCTGGGCAAGGTCA
>JAFHKH010000379.1 GCA_016937595.1 Pseudomonas cedrina subsp. fulgida
CCAGGCGCTCAATAGCCTGCCGGATTGCCGGGTGGCCTATGTGACGCCTTCACACCAATACCCGTTGGGCGTGGTGATGAGCCTGGCGCGGCGCCTGGAATTGCTGGCCTGGGCCGAGCGCACGCAGGGTTGGATCATCGAGGACGATTATGACGGCGAGTACCGCTACAGTGGTGCGCCCCTGTCGCCGCTGGCTGCGCTGGATCGCAATGGGCGGGTGCTCTACGTCGGCACCTTCGGCAAAGTGGCCTTTCCGGCGTTGCGCCTGGGCTATCTGGTGCTACCGCCCGGTCTTGTGGGCGCCTTCGCCCGGCGCGCGCGGTCGACATGCGCCACTCCGAGGTGAGTACTCAGGCGGTGATGGCCGAGTTCATGGCCGCCGGGCATTTCCAGCGGCACATCCGCCGCATGCGCCGTGCCGCCTTGAGCCGGCGCAATGCGTTGCTGGCCGGTTGGCCGCGCGGGCTGGACGAGGTGGGTGAATTACCCAGTGTCGCGGCGGGGCTGCATTTGACCGTACGTGTGAACAGCCTGGCCCGCGAGCGGCAGTTGCTTGCGCAGGCCCGCGCGGCGGATGTCGAGATCAACGGTTTGAGTGATTACTGGCTGACGCATTCAAGCACACCGGTGGATCAACGCTGCGGGCTGGTGCTGGGTTTCGCGGCCGTGCCTGAAACGGATATTGCCGCGGCGCTGACGCGTTTGCGCCAGGCTTGGCAAGGCTGATCAGATCCCTGATCGGGTCTTGGGGTTTTCGAAAAACAACGCCTGGGCTTGTCTGAGGCTGATTTCACTGCGGTAAAACGCAACCTTCTGCGCATTGGTCAACCCTTTGGGCGTATCGGCCGCAGCCCCCAAGCTGCGTTCTGCCGGGGTTTTCAAGCGGGCCGAGAGGTAGGCCTTGGCCGGCGTCCAATCCGTGCTGTAGTGAAAGTGCGCGTACCAGAGTACGGCCTGGGTCTGGCGGTCGCTGAGGGTGTACTCGTCCAGGTAATCGGGAGTAGGGCTTTTCAGGCGTCGTCGGTTGATCGTTTTCTTGATCGTGATTGCATCGTGGTTTTTCAGCCACTCCACACCGGCCACGGTCGGCGGATGCTGTTTAAGCGCGCCCAACACATACTGATTGGCGCGTTGGTAGAGGTCTTTAGCGGCCTGGCTCAATGCCGTGCGAACTTCGCTCGCCGCGGGCGTGTCGGCGACGTTGCTCTGGGTCAAGGCGTTCTCGACGGCGGCGATCGCGTGTTCCAGCCGGCTGGCGTGTTGATGGTAGAGCCGCTCAATACCGAAGGGCGTGCGCTCCGGCAGGCGGGCGCGGGTCGAGGCGCGATCCAAAAAGGCCGGCAATTGGTCGAGCAAGGCCTGGCCGTCGGCGATGCGCGCTTGCAGGTCAACCGGTGTAGTGCTCGGCGTCGGCGTCCTGACGCGCTCCACCCAAACCCCCTGGGGTTTTTCGTGGAACGTGGCGACCACCTGCTGGGTGAGCGGCGAGCGAATGTCCACCAGCCAGGTTTGTGTCGCCAGGTCCGCCAGGCGCGGCTCACCGATCAATTGCCCGTGGTAGAGGGTCTTGATGAACTTGCGTGCCGGGCTCGGCGGTGTCGGCGGCGGCGTGGGACGTTTTCTGAAGATGTCGCGCTCGGCGCTGAGCAAGCCCAATTCGGCCGTCGCGCGATTGCGGAACGCTTTGAGGTGGTCGCGCAGTTCCTGGAGCTGCGTGTCGATGACCTGCTCGGAAAACTCTGCGGGGAAATCCTGCAAGCGTTCATCCAACAGTTGAAATTGCTCCACCAGACTACTCAAGGTATCGATGCGCTCGTCCAGGTGCGACTCGCTCTGATCGCGCAAGGTGTCACGCAGGCACTGGATGGCGATTTCCCCGGTGGTCACGATCCGGTCGATAGCGGTCCACGCCTCAGGGTGCGTGGCGAGGGTACTTTCCGGCAGGCATAAATTGCGTGCCACGGCGACCTGCAATGCTTTGAGATCCTCACTGCTGTAGCCCGGCAACCCGCTCCGGGTGGTTCGAATCAGGCGCGCACCGTCGCTGGCCAGTTTGCGCAGCTCGTCGAAGCGCGTTTGTATGTAGGTCAAGTGCTTGATCATCTCCTTGTTCAGTGTGGCCAACTGGCGCGAATTGACGATGTCCCGCTGCCGCGGCGTCTGGGCCTGACGTTCAATCTGTTCCAGGCCGCGCGCAGCAGCGGGGTGAATTCGATGAGGGTTTGCTGGATGCCGGCCTTGGTCAGTTCTGTCTGGGCCTTGACGTAGGCAAGTGCCTTTTGTGCATAGTCCGGCGTGGGCGTATGCACGTTCAATTCCTTGAGCTTTTGCAGGGCGCCTTCATAGTCCGAGCACTGCTCGCGCAAGGTCTGCAAATAGGTGGCTTGCGCCGACGTCGACGGGCCGGCGGCGGCTTGTTGTGCCTGCTGCAATTGCTGCTGGGCGGTTTTCTTCGCGCTTTCGAAGTCGCTGAGTTCTTTGCGCAGTTGCTCTGCGCGCTGTTGCGCCAGGACACGGGCTTTTTTGGCGAGGACCTTGGGGCCGCCGCCGCGCAGGCGCAGACGCGTGTCGATGAACCAATCGCCTGCGCGATTGTGAATCAGCAGCGGGCCGGTGCGTTCCGGTCTGGCGGGGTCCACGATCATCACCGCGTCATTTTCATCCACCTGGACCTGAAACCAGCGCTCGCCCACCGGCGCGTAATACTGTTCACCGCTGCGGTAGAGGTGCTGATGGGGGCCTTCGGTGGCAATGGCCTGGCCGAGTATCGGGGGTTTGTCGACTTTGAAGCGGTCCAGCACCATCGACAGGCGCACGGGTGTGCTGCTGGTTGCGCCGAGGCTGTGCAGCGGTTGGCCATGGTCTGACGGCAGCGTCGCGCTGGTGATGTCGGCGACTTTGCTGAGCACCGGTTTGACGGCGGCAGGTGGGCGCGTCGCGGGCTTTCGCGCGGGCTCGGCGCCCACCTGACGCAGCGGTGCGCTGCGGGCTGCGCTATGCAGGGCGATGGCCATTCCCAGGTTCAAGAGCAGGTCGGCAAGTGCCACCTGGGACGACTGTCGGCCGGGGTGTTGCTCGGCCTCGGCCAGTTGTTGCAGGTCGTCCATGATTTGCCAGATCCAGGCCGCAACCCCCACCGTGCGCCCGAGAAAGGGCAGCGCGGCATTGAAAATCAGCCAGCCGGCGCGCTTGAACGTGGCCCAACGCGCCTCGGCATTCGACACCGATTGACGGTCGGCCAGTTCGACCAGTGCGTCGGCGTTGGCTTTGTACAGGCTGGCCGGAACGTCGCCATCCAGGCTGGCGGTGCCCAGTGCCAGGGGGCCGCTCAAGGTGAGCAACTTGATCGGGTCCGCTAGAAAGTCCACCGCCACCCAGGGCGACGGCAGCGGGCCGGGGAACACGTAACGTTCATAGTCAGCGCGGGTATTGTCGGGCAACCAGGCCAGTACGGAGTCACGCAGGCTGCTCGATTGCTGGATGGCATAGAGCAAGTTGGCGGGTGAGGGGTACTGGGTCAATGGCCGGTCGAGCAGGGGGCGATACAGCAGGCAGGGCCCGGCGTTCATGGCCTGCGGGCCGATCACAAACATGTTGTCGACCACATCCGGCGTCGCATTCAGTCGCCGTGTGGGCACGAAGGCCAGACGACGGATGACGATGGCCTGTCCGTCCACTTGGCGGTCGGCGGCTCGACTTCGAGCGCGGCCCGCACAAAGCGGTAGCCGCGCTCGTCGATCCCGGCTTCATGCCGGATTTTGTGTTGCAGGGCCAACAAGGGCAATTGGATACGCAAATGTTGGGTATATAGCTGCTGTCGCCGGGCCGATTCCTGCGGGTCGTCGAGCAGTTTCCGTTTGATCAGGGCGGGGTAGGTTGTGCCGATGTCGACACGGGTAATCAGGGATTTCAGGTAACTGACGCTGAGCCAGTCCGGCAACGTCTGGGTGGTTTTCTGACGCAGCGACTCAACGCCCAAGGGCAGCGCTATCAGGTTTTGCAGGGCCAGCTCGGGAAGGCTGAACAGCGTGGTTTCGATTTGCCCGGGCACTGCGAAGGCGCCCCATACAACCGGGCTCTGAATTTCAATCTCAAGCCCATCGAGCGTGCGCGGCTCAGCCTCGGGATGGTCCTTGAGCATTTCGACGCGCAGGCGCTCCAGGGCGAACTGCTGGATGGGCTCGATGCCATCTTGGTAGCCATTGCTCTGATTGTGGCTGTGTAGCGCTGCCAAGTCCTTCAGATGTCGGGCGTAGGCATTGAGGTCAGCGGGCGCTGCGTTGCTCAGCCAGTCGGGCAGGGCGTCCTGATACCACTGCAAATCGTGGCCATTGTCCTGAGCCTGTGGGGTCGGTGGCATGGCCAGCGCGATGGGGTTGCCGCTTTCGCGCAGGTCGGAAAAGTCCATGCTGGCGATGGCCACCATCTGGATGTTGATCATGGTACAGGCCAGTTGGTCGAAGAAATCGCCTTCGGGCTCCAGCAGGCGCCATTGGATCTTTGCCTGCGGCGCCGCGGTGTAGACCAGCAGCGCCGCATCGTTGCCCAACTGCTCCAGGCTGGCGTACTTCCTGTAACCCAGCAGCAACGAGTGCACAAGGATGACTTCGCGCCCGCCCTGCTTGCCGATCAGTACGCTGACCAGGCGGTCGTTGAGGTGCTCCGACGCGGCCGCTGGCGTCGACTTGGTCGATATCGACCAGATACGCGCGCGTGTCATAAGGGTCGTTGGCGCGTCGGTCAAGGCGATCAGGCAACTGATATAACCGGCGCGCATACGGCAGTCCTCCTGGGTCCAACCGTCGACGTGCTGCACGTTCCAATAGTCGCGCAGCACGCTGGAAAGCGCCTGCCAGCGCGGGCCGCTGTCGCCGTCGAGCTGGTTCCAGAAGTCGAGCTGGCTTTGCTGGTAGCCGCGCAGCATCACCGGGGCCAGCGTGTTGAGCATGCCGGCGATGTCGAGAATGCTCACCGGCAAGTGGACGGGTGGGTCGCTAATCGGCAGTTGCGTGAGGAAATGTTCGCCCTCTATATACAAGGCCGGTACCGCCAGCACCGCCTGCACCGCCAGAATATCGGTGAGTGCCTGGTACCGCGCAGGCCGGCTCACCACCTTATCCTCGACAATCTCCCAGACAGGCGTCCCGACCATGGCGATATTGGGGTCTATATCCAGGTTTGGATAACGCCCCAGCAGCTGTTCACGCAGCAGTCCGGCGGCGACTTCGCGAAAGGCCGGGCCGCTGGCCAATTGAGTCATCAGCGCTGAGGTAAGGCCGACCTGAGGGGCGTGTTGTGATGTAGATGCGGGCATAAGCAGTCCTGACGGGCATAAAAAATGGCAACGACCCAGGTTAGGTCCCGGGTGTTGCATCCTAGAAAGCGCGTCGCCGCCGGGGCGGTGCTTATATAGGCTTCAGCGCAGCTCGCCGCACAGGTCCAGTTCGACCAGGCGGCGCACTTCGGCGGCGTCGAGCCCCGCGCCGAGCAGTGCGTGGAGCTTGCCGAACGCCGCTTCACGGGTCATGCCGCCGCCGGACAACACGCCGACGCCACGCAAGCGGCTGCCAGCTTCGTAGACGTCCAGCTCCACGCCGCCTTCATGGCATTGGGTGATTGCCACCACCACAATCCCATTCGCCTGCGCCCGTTGCAGGCTGGCCAGGAACGCGGGGTTGTCGCTCGGCCCGGTGCCGCTGCCAAAACACTCGAGGATCAGCGCCTGGAGGCCATTGTCGATCAATGCGTCCAGTAGCCTGGCATCGAAGCCGGGTACCAGGGGCAGCACGCCGACATTCGCCAGGCCCTTGGGCTGACGGTAGTGCAGGGCCGCCGGAATCAGGTCGGCCTGGTTCACGCCGCCATTGCGCTGCAACGCCGCAAACGGGTGGCGGCCGAAACTGCGGATCTTCGCGCAGCGGGTGGGGGCCATCAACGCGCCATGAAAGTACAGCTGCACGCCCGATACCAGGCCTTCGCCCAGCGCGGCCAGCGCACCACTGACGTTTTCCCAGGCATCGCTGTCGGGTACGCCGGCCGGCAACATGGAGCCGGTGAACACCACCGCGCCGGCAGGCCCAGCAGTTGGAAACTCATGGCCGCCGCGCTGTAGGCCAGGGTGTCGGTGCCGTGCAGGATCAGCATGCCGTCGCAGCCCTGGTCCACCGCATCGATCACCGCCGCGTGCAGACGCTGCCAATAGGCGGGTGTCATGTTGGCGCTGTCGATCAGCGGGGCCATTTCCTGGAAGCGCCACGCCGGCACGGGGTGCTCGGCCAGCTGTTCGCGCATGCGCGCCTCGAAACCGGACGCGGGGGCCAGGCCGTTGGCGCTGGCCTGCATGCCGATGGTGCCGCCGGTGTAGAGCACCATAACGTTGTTGGCTGATTGCATCGAAATCTCCTGAACGAAAAACGCCGCACGGCCCCGAGCATGCCCAAGGTCGTGCGGCGTGTCATCTAACGGTGCTTAGCGTTGCACTTGAGGGTTCAGCTCAGCGGTTGCAACGGTGTCCGCTTTCACCGGATTGGCCGGCCATGCCTTGCGGTCCAGGTCCAGGTCAGGGAACTGGCTGGAGTCGAACACCGGGGTCTTGATGCCCGCCGCGCGCTGGTTGTCATAGTCGTTCAGGATGCGCATGGCGATCTTGAACAGGAACGCCAGGGCGAACAGGTTGACGAACGCCAACAGCGTCATGGTGATGTCGGCAAAGGCGAACACAGTGCCCAGGTTCTCGATCGAACCCCAAAAGATCAGCGCCAGCACCAGTGCGCGGTAGCCCATCAGCACCTTGCGGTTGTTGCCGACCAGGAAGCGCAGGTTGCTCTCGCCCAGGTAGTAGTTGTACATGATCGAGGTGAACACGAACAACGCCAGGGCCACCGAGATGAACATGCGGCCCCAGTCGCCGACTACCGCCGCCAGAGAGTTCTGGGTCAGGGCAATGCCGTCGCCTTCAAAGCCTGGGGTGTAGAAACCGGAGAGCAGGATCAGCAACGCGGTGCAGGTGCAGATCACGAAGGTATCGAGGAACACGCTGAATGCCTGCACCACGCCTTGGGCGATCGGGTGTTCCACCGACGCTACGGCCGCCACGTTGGGCGCACTGCCCAAGCCTGCTTCGTTGGCGAACACGCCGCGCTTCACACCCATGATGATCGCGCTGCCCACCAGGCCGCCGAACGCCTGGTCGAGGCCGAAGGCGCTCTTGACGATGGTCGCGAGCATGGCCGGCACGTGGTCGAATTGCAGCACGATCACGTAGAGGGTCACGGCGATATAGACCAGGGTCTTGACCGGCACCAGCAGGTCGGCGATCGAGGCGATGCGCTTGATCCCGCCGATGAACACCAGGCCCAGCAATACCGCCAGGGCCAGGCCGGTGTAGGTGGTGTCCAGGCCAAAGGCGTTGTTCAGCGAGTGGGTCACGGCGTGGGCTTGCAGGCCGTTGAAGGCAAAGCCGAAGGTCACCAGCAGCAGGAACGCCATCACCATGCCCAGCCAGCGCTTGTGCAGGCCGTGCTGGATGTAATAGGCCGGGCCGCCACGGTAAGTGCCCTCGGCGTCAGTGCGCTTGTACAACTGGCCAAGCGAGCATTCGATAAAGCTCGAAGACATGCCCACCAGCGCGGTGACCCACATCCAGAACACAGCGCCCGGGCCACCCAGGGTCACGGCAATGCCGACACCGGCAATGTTACCGGCACCGACGCGGCCGGCCAGGCTGAGCATCAGCGCCTGGAACGAACTGAGCTGGCCGGCGCTGCTTTTCAGGCTGTCGCGGAACACCGAAAACATGTGGAAAAAGTGACGCAGTTGTACGAAACGCGAGCGAATCGTGAAATAACCGCCGAGCCCGACAATGAGCACGATCAGTACTTTCCCTGAGAGGAAGTCGTTGATGACTTCGAGCATGGAGTGTTCCTCGCTGATTTTTTTAATGACAAACGCAGGATGGTGCGACCCGTCGTATGGCACCAGGCAGTGCACGACAGTTCGATCCCCAATCCTTTTGCGGGTTTTTATTCATGCGGTTTCGCGTTGTATCCGGGCCTCGTTACCGACGGCCGCGCACGCGAAGAGGGGCGGCACTATACCTAGGCGAACGTGATTCGTCTGCCTGGGCTGATTAAAGGTTTCATCAAAGTCCTTATGGTTACACCCGTTGACTGTGGGAGCCGGGCTTGCCCGCGATGGCGGTG
>JAFHKH010000038.1 GCA_016937595.1 Pseudomonas cedrina subsp. fulgida
AATGCGGTATGTCAGTCAAATATCTGTAACTGACCCACCGCATTCGCGAGCAAGCCCGCTCCCACATTTGGATCTCCATACATCAGACAGAAACAGCACGTACATCCAATTTTCCCCACCCCCCATCCCGGCACACTCCCTCATCGCTGAAATATCAAGGCAGAGGGACATCCCATGGACCCAGCAGCAAAACCAGGCCCCGACGAAGTCGTCACCCTGGTGGTCAAGCACCTGATCAAACAAGGCCGCGAAAGCGACTACGAAGCCTGGCTACGCCGCATCGTGCGCATCGCCGGCGAGCGTCCTGGCCACCTCGGTGTCGATGTGGTGCGCGGCAAACAAGGGAAGCTGGCGCTGTTCACCTGTGTACTGCGCTACCGTTCGACCAACGACCTGGAAACCTGGCTCGACTCCCCCGACCGCAAGACCCTGATCGACGAAGCCGCTCCCCTGCTGGCCGACGGCGACAACACCGAAATCGGCGCGGTCAACGAGTTCTGGTTCTCGCCCCTGGCCGACAGCGCCGCCAAGCCGCCGCGCTGGAAGCAGGCGGTGGTCAGCCTGTTCGTGATCTTGCCGCAGACCTTGCTGCTGCCTTTCATCTGGGGCCCGATCCTGCGGCTCCATCCGTTCCTCTCCAACTACGTGGTCTCCACCTTCCTGGTCACACTGACTATCGTTTTGCTGGTGGTCTACCTGCTGATGCCGGCGGCTACCCGCCTGTTCGCTCCCTGGCTTGAAGCCTCTGTAAAGGAAACCCTATGAACGCCGATCTGATTCTGTTCAATGGCCAGTTCCACACCGTGGACCGTGAAAACCCGCGCGCCACCGCCGTCGCGATCCGCCAGGGGCGCTTTGTCGCCGTGGGCACCGACGGTGAAGCCATGGCCCTGCGCGGCAGCGGCACCCAGGTCATCGACCTCAAGGGCCGCACCGTCATCCCCGGCCTTAACGACTCGCACCTGCACCTGATCCGCGGTGGCTTGAACTACAACCTCGAACTGCGTTGGGAAGGCGTGCCATCCCTGGCCGATGCCCTGCGCATGCTCAAGGAGCAGGCCGATCGCACCCCTACGCCGCAATGGGTGCGCGTGGTCGGTGGCTGGAACGAATTCCAGTTCGCTGAAAAACGCATGCCGACCCTGGAAGAACTCAACCAGGCCGCGCCCGACACGCCCGTGTTCGTGCTGCACCTGTATGACCGTGCGTTGCTCAACCGTGCCGCCCTGCGCGTGGCCGGCTACACCAAGGACACGCCAAACCCGCCGGGCGGCGAGATCGTGCGTGACAGCAATGGCAACCCCACCGGCATGCTGGTGGCGCGCCCGAACGCGATGATCCTGTATTCGACCCTGGCTAAGGGCCCGAAACTGCCGCTGGAATACCAGGTCAACTCGACGCGCCAGTTTATGCGTGAACTCAATCGCCTGGGCCTCACCAGCGCCATTGACGCCGGCGGCGGTTTCCAGAACTACCCCGATGACTACGCGGTGATCGAGCAACTGGCCAAGGACCAACAGTTGACGGTGCGCATCGCCTACAACCTGTTCACCCAGAAGCCCAAGGAAGAGCTCAGCGATTTCAAGAATTGGACCGGCAGCGTCACCCTGCACCAAGGCGATGATTACCTGCGCCACAACGGCGCGGGCGAAATGCTGGTGTTCTCCGCAGCGGACTTCGAGGACTTCCTCGAGCCGCGCCCGGACCTGCCGCTGACCATGGAGCAGGAGCTGGAACCGGTGGTGCGTCACCTGGTGGAGCAGCGCTGGCCGTTCCGTTTGCACGCTACCTATGACGAGTCCATCTCGCGCATGCTCGACGTGTTCGAGAAGGTCAACCGCGACATCCCGTTCAATGGCCTGCCATGGTTCTTCGACCATGCCGAAACCATCACGCCGAAAAACATCGAGCGTGTCCGCGCCCTTGGCGGCGGTATTGCGATCCAGGACCGCATGGCGTTCCAGGGCGAGTACTTTGTCGAGCGTTACGGCGCCAAGGCGGCCGAAGCCACACCGCCGATCAAGCGCATGCTCGCCGAAGGCGTGCCGGTCGGGGCGGGCACCGACGCCACGCGGGTGTCGAGCTACAACCCTTGGACCTCGCTGTACTGGATGGTCAGCGGGCGCACCGTCGGCGGTTTGGAATTGCACGCCGAAGGCCTGCCGCGCCTCACCGCGCTGGAACTGTTCACCCATGGCAGCGCCTGGTTCTCGTCCGAGCAGGGCAAGAAGGGCCAGATCAAGGTCGGGCAGTTGGCCGACGTGGCCGCGCTGTCGGCGGACTTCTTCAGTGTCGATGAAGAAGCCATCAAGTGGATCGAGTCGGTCCTGACCGTGGTCGGCGGCAAGGTGGTGTATGGCGCCGGTGACTTCGAAGATTACGCACCGCCGCGCGTGCCGGTACTGCCGGACTGGTCGCCGGTGGTCAAGGTGCCGGGGCACTGGCGTCCCACTTCACCGTTGCAGGCTCAAGTACACCACTGCAGCGGCCCCTGCGGCGTGCATGCCCACAGCCATGAAAAAGCCCGTCTTTCCAGCGTGCCGGTCAGCGACTTCCAGGGTTTCTGGGGCGCGTTCGGCTGCTCATGCTTTGCCTTCTAATCAAAAAACCAAGGAGTTAACCCATGACTTACAAACGCTTGAACAAAGATGACGCCGTCGTACTGCTGGTCGATCACCAGACCGGCCTGATCTCCCTGGTACAGGACTTTTCCCCGAACGAGTTCAAGAACAACGTGCTGGCCCTGGCCGACGTTGCCAAGTTCTTCAACCTGCCGACCATCCTGACCACCAGCTTTGAAGGCGGCCCCAACGGCCCATTGGTTCCGGAACTCAAGGCGCTGTTCCCGGACGCGCCGTACATTGCCCGCCCTGGCCAGATCAACGCCTGGGACAACGAAGATTTCGTCAAGGCCGTCAAGGCGACCGGCCGCAAGCAGATCATCATTGCCGGTGTGGTCACCGATGTGTGTGTAGCGTTCCCAACCCTGTGCGCCCTCGACGAAGGCTTCGAAGTGTTCGTGGTCACCGACGCTTCCGGCACCTTCAACGAAACCGTGCAACAAGCGGCCTGGGCCCGCATGACCGCCGCCGGTGCGCAACTGGTGAACTGGTTCGCCGTGGCCTGCGAGCTGCAGGTTGACTGGCGCAACGACATGGAAGGCCTGGCCAACCTGCTGTCGCCGCGCATCCCGAACTACCGCAACCTGATGAACAGCTACTCGGCGTTTACGGCCAAGTAAGCTGCTCCCCAGCACATCGCAATACCCCTGTGGGAGCGGGCTTGCTCGCGAATTCGGCGTGTCAGTCGACAGATTAATCGACTGATGCACCGCATTCGCGAGCAAGCCCGCTCCCACATTTTGGTTTGTGGTGTTGCGACTAACCGGTTATACAACCGCTTGAGTGTCCACCGAGAAGCGACAATGAACCCCTTCGAAGACATGCGCCTGTTCTGCCAGGTCATGGAATCCGGCAGCTTCACCGCCGCCGCCGAGCAACTGGGCCTGTCCAAGCAGTTCGTCAGCCGCCGCCTGATCCAGCTGGAAGACCGCCTGGGCGTGCGCCTGCTCAACCGCTCCACGCGGCGCCTGGATGTCACGCCGCTTGGCCAGAGTTATTACGAGTCCGCCTTGCGCCTGCTCGGTGAAGTCGAGCAAGTGGAGCAGGGCATCGCCGGCCAGAACAGCGAGCCCCGCGGCACCATTCGCCTCAGCGCGCCGTTGTCATTTGCCATGGCCCATCTGGGTTGCCTGTTGCCATTGTTTTTGCAGCGCCATCCCCAGGTGTCGGTGGAGGTCGACCTCAGCGACCGCCCCGTGGACCTGATCGGCGAAGGCTACGATCTGGTGCTGCGCATCGGCACCCTGGAAGACTCCACCCTGATCGCCCGCCGTATCGCCAGCATTCCACGGGTGTACTGCGCCAGTCCCGAGTACCTGGCCCTGCGCGGCACGCCGCACAAGCCCGATGACCTGGCCGACCACGATTGCCTGCCCTACGGCCATGGTCGCCAGGTGCAATGGCGCTTCAAGGGCAAGCTGCAGGCGCTGAATGTCAGTGGGCGCATGCGCGTGAATAACGGCGACCTGCTGCGCGATACCGCCATCGCCGGGTTGGGCGTGACGTACCTGCCGACCTTTATCGTCGGCGACGCCTTGAAGGATGGCCGCCTGGTCACCGTACTGGACGAATTCGCCCCCGAAGCCCTGGCCCTGTCGGCGGTGTATCCGCAGCACCGGCAAAGCTCGCGGCCGGTGCAGGCGTTGGTGGAGTTCCTGCGTGAGCGCCTGGCCAGCGGTTGTTGAGGCAAGGCTGACCGTCGATAACGTTGTATTTTTCCCTGGCCTGAGGTCTGATGGCCGCCGAAACGGACACGTCAGGTTGGGAAATGACACGGGCAGAATTTGCGCAATATGGCGGCATCACCGTCATGATTCCGGCCGCGATCGTGATTGCCGTGTGGCTCTGGTATTCCAACCCTCGGGCACTTCGCGCCTGGATCATCACCGTGGGCGCAACTTACTCGCTGGTTGCGCTCAGCAAGTTGCTGTTCAAGGGCTGGGGCCTGGCGTTTCAGCACGTGGATATTGCCGTACTCAGCGGCCATGCCATGAATACGTGCCTGATGGTTACCGTGGGATCGAGCCTGGTGGCGCGTCAATTCAACCCGGCCTTGCGCTGGCCGGCGGCGCTGGTGGGCGTAGTCGCCAGCCTCGGGTTCAGTGCCTATTGTGTCGCACCTTATATTCATCCATTGAATGAAGCCTTGGCCGGCGCGGCGTTGGGGGTTGGCGCAGGCATCGCGTTTTTGTGGTGCATTGAAGCCAGCCCCATCAAGCTGCCAGCCTCGTTTATCGGCGCTGGCCTGGGCGTCTTGCTGGCCTGCGCCTTCTTACCCAAGTACAACGCCGAGTTGCTGCTCAATCGGGTCGCCATCACCCTGTCGGGCGCCGAGCAAGCCCATCAGGTCCCATCCTGGCGTTCGGATGCCACGCTCCGAAAGGCCGAGTAAGCCACCAGGTCCTGGGCTCGGTTGCTTTGCACCATCAACCCCAGCAATGCCGTCTGCGCGTTGACGCGTTGCATATCCCCGCGACGCCGCGCCGTCTGCATCTGCTTGAACAGCGTATGCGTGATCTGCTGCGGGGAACTGCCTTGCAGGTGTTCAAGCCAACAGCCGATCGCCTCGGTGTTGCGGCGGTATTGCGCGTGTTGCGCCGGCTCGGTAAAACCCTCGAACAAGCCGGTGAGTTTTTTTAGCGCATAGCTGCGAATCAACTCGTCCAACACACTCATGGCCGCTCCTCGGTACCGCAGATATTCGCCAGCAACTCGGCGGTCTTGACCTGCATGAACTGGCTGTCGCCGCGACTTTCCACGCACAGGCACACCGACAGCGCGTCACTTACCTGCAACTTGAAACGCCAATCGGCAAACACCATGGACAGCCCGGAACACGACTCATCGCTGTCCAACGAGTTGTCGCCATACAACACGTGCATGCGCTTGACGACGCGGGTCGAGTTATTCACGTCGATATGAATATTTCCCGAAGAAGGAAATAGGCCAATACGCTCTACCAGTAACTTTGAAGTGTTCATGGCCGTCCCTTCGTTTTTTGCTTTCAGGCGGCACTTTATTCTGCGTAGGGGTAAAAGTACTGGAATGTTATTTTTCGTCGGTTAATAAAATACTTGTTATTTTTAGTCTGCCTCGACAGGTGGCCGACGTCGGTGTGTTGTGACCATAATCGCCTCGCTACTTGAAGTAAGGTCGTTCCTTTTACTACCGGGTCAATACACTACGGCGCGTGGGAGGTTGCCTTGTTCAACAGGATTTTGATTGTTTGTGTCGGCAATATTTGTCGCAGTCCCACGGCGGAACAGTTACTGCGCGATGCACTGGCGTCCTCCGCCATCGAGGTGAGTTCGGCGGGCCTGGCGGCATTGCGTGACAGCCCGTTGGAGCCGACGGCTTCGCAGGTGCTTGAAGAGCATGGGCATGTGCCGCGTTCACACAAGGCGCGTCAGCTGACCGGCGAGGCGGTGAGTGTTGCGGACCTTGTCCTGGTCATGGAACAGCGGCATATCGACGGGGTGCTCAGTCTCGCGCCGGAGGCACGCGGCAAGGTTTTCCTGCTGGGTAAATGGCAGCACGACCGGGAGATCATGGACCCTTATCGTCAAGGCAAGCCCGCCTTTGTTCACGCTTATGCGTTGATAGAGCAAGCCGCCCAAGCATGGGCGCAAAGATTAATTATTTAAGTTTGAACCTGAACAGTTTGGAATATTGTTTGGTCAGGCTCGAGTAAGTGTTTGTGTGCTGAGTGAAGCCGTTAAATGTGCATGGAGCCGGGCGTCTTGCACCCTGTGCCATTCCTTGACTACTCGTTAGATAAAGAACTGACTTATGCAATCAGCCTCCGCAATAGCGTCGCACAACGGCGAAGAAACCGATTTAGATTTCATGATGTTATTGGGCACACTGCTGGACCATAAAGGGTTGATCGCGTGTATCAGCATCGCGTTTATGGCGCTGGGTATGGCCTATGCCGTGCTGACCCCTCCGGTATACCAAGCCACAGCGCTGGTGCAGGTCGAACCGAAGAAAGGCGACATGCTGGGCTTTTCGGACGTTGGCAGCCTGCTCGGAAAGGAATCGCCCACGGTCACGGAAGTCGAGCTGATACGTTCGAGAATTACCATTGGTACCGCCGTCGATAACCTGAACCTGGACCTTGAGGTGAAGCCCAAGCGCTTTGCACTGGTTGGCGACTTTATCGCTCGGCGCTTCAAGCCTTCGCCGGATCACGCGGTGGCGAGCCCCTGGTTCGGCCTGGACAGCTATGGCTGGGGGGGAGAGGCGTTGACGTTTTCGCTGTTGCGCCTCCCCGCGGAGTTGTTGGGCCAGGAACTGACCTTGACGGCCGGCAGTGGCACCCGTTTTACCCTGTCGGACCAGGACAACACTGTTTTACTGACGGGGGAGGTGGGGCGTTTCTACGACAGCAATGGCATCAAGCTGCAGGTCGAGACGCTGCGAGCCAATCCTGGCGCGCAATTCAGCGTGGTCCGTTCACCGCGCCTGAGCAGCATCTTGCGTTATCAGAAATTACTCGACGTGGCGGAGCGTGGCAAGGAGTCGGGGATTATCGGCCTGGCGCTGGAAAGCACTCGGCCGGATGCCGCCATTCAGGTGCTCAATGAAGTGGCGCGTATCTATGTGCGCCAGAACATTGATCGCACTTCCGCAGAGGCTGCGCAGAGCCTGGCGTTTCTCAAGGACCAACTGCCGCAGGTGCGTCGGGATGTGGAGCACGCAGAGACGGCGCTCAATCAGTTCCAGATCCGCAACAAAACCATCGACATCAGCCTTGAGGCCAAGGCGATTCTTGACCAGATCGTCGCCTTGGACGCCAGCATTTCGGAACTCAAGATGCAGCAGGCCGAGATCGAACGAAAGTTCACGCCGCAGCATCCGGTGTACCGCGCACTGCTCACGCAATTGGCAGAACTCAGCGCGCGTCAGAATGAGCTGGCCAGGAGAGTCGAAAGCCTGCCGACCACTCAGCAGGAGCTGCTGAGCCTGACCCGGGACCTCAAGGTCAGTACCGAGATCTACACGCAATTGCTGAACAAGTATCAGGAATTGGACGTGATGCGCGCGGGCACGGTCGGTAACGTGCGCCTGATCGATACCGCCGATGTTGATCTGAGAAATCCGATCAGGCCGCAGAAGGCGTTGATCGTGGTGATCGCTACGCTGCTCGGTGCCTTTGTCGCGATTGCGCTGGTGCTGTTTCGCAAGGCGCTCAACCGGGGCGTTTCCAACCCCAATGAACTGGAAAAGCTTGGTTTGCCGGTCTATGCGGCAATACCGTTCAGCAGCCTCCAGAAAGACATGGACCAGAAGCTCTTTCGCACTCACAAACCTGGATCGACGCAATTGCTGGCGCTCAGCAACCCAACCGATCTGGCGATTGAAGGGCTGCGCAGCCTGCGCACGAGTCTGCATTTTGCCATGCTCGAAGCAGGCAACAACCGCCTGATGATTTCCGGGCCCAGCCCGCAGGTCGGCAAGACGTTCGTCTCCTCGAATCTGGCCGCCGTGGTCGCCCATTCGGGCCAGCGCGTGTTGCTGGTGGATGTGGATATGCGCAAAGGCTACTTGCACAAAGTCTTTGGTATCCCGGCTGAAGACGGCTGTCGGATCTTCTGGCCAAGCGCTGTGAGCTCAGCGCTGCGATTCATCACACCGACGTGGAAAACCTTCACATCGTGAGCCGTGGGCGGATACCGCCTAATCCGTCGGAACTGTTGATGCACGCCAATTTCAGCGCGTTCCTGGAACACGTCAGTGCGCTCTACGACCTGGTGATCCTGGATACGCCGCCGTTTCTCGCCGTCACCGACGCGACTATCGTCGGACGCCAATCCGGCACCAACTTGATCGTAACCCGCTTCGAGCTGAACTCTGTGCGGGAGGTGGAATTGACGATGCGCCGCTATCGGCAGAACGGGATTGAACTCAAAGGCGCGATTTTCAATGGCATCGAGAGGCGCTCATCCGCCAAGTATGGATACGGCGACTACAGCTATTACAACTATGAGTACAAGTCGGACAGCGTTTGAACTTGGGCACCAGGCAATTGAAGTCCAACGCGCAGCACATCTACCACTGGCCGCAGGTTCACAGAGAAACGCTATGAAAGTCACAGTTTTTGGCATTGGTTACGTGGGGCTGGTCCAGGGTGCGGTGCTCGCTGAAGTCGGGCACGACGTGCTGTGTGTCGATATCGATGCCCAGCGGGTCGAACGTCTCAAGCAGGGGCACATTCCGATCTACGAGCCGGGCCTGGAGACGCTTGTCAGGGAAAACCATGCGGCCGGACGCCTGAATTTCACCACCGATGCCGTGGCCGCGGTCAAGCATGGCGAAGTGCAGTTTATCGCCGTGGGTACGCCGCCTGACGAAGATGGTTCAGCCGACTTGAAGTATGTACTGACCGTGGCCGAGACCATCGGGCAACACATGCAGGCGCCGTTGACGATTATCGACAAGTCCACCGTCCCGGTGGGCACGGCTGACAAGGTCAGTGCACGGGTCACGGCGATGCTCGCCCTGCGTGAGCGCACCGATCTGAGCTTTGATGTGGTATCCAACCCGGAATTTCTCAAGGAAGGTTGCGCGGTGGCCGACTGCATCAGGCCGGACCGCATTGTCATCGGCACGGCCAGCCCGCATGCGGAAGAGGTGATGCGCGAGCTCTATGCGCCGTTCAACCGCAACCACGAAAGAATCATCGTGATGGATGTGCGCAGTGCCGAGTTGACCAAGTACGCCGCCAATTGTCTGCTCGCCACCAAGATCAGCTTCATGAACGAGATGGCCAATCTGGCCGAGCGGCTGGGCGCGGATATCGAGATGGTGCGCCAGGGCATCGGTTCCGACCCGCGCATCGGCTATCACTTTCTCTACGCGGGCGTGGGTTATGGCGGGTCGTGCTTTCCGAAGGATGTGCAGGCGTTGATCCAGACCGCCGAGACCATCGACTTCGATGCCTCGCTGCTCAAGGCGGTGGAGCGGCGCAATGCTGAACAGAAAAATACGCTGTTCAATAAAATCTCCACCCACTTCAACGGCGAACTGGCAGGCAAGACCTTCGCGCTCTGGGGGCTCAGTTTCAAGCCCAATACCGATGACATGCGCGAGGCCCCAAGCCGTGTGTTGATGGAGGCGCTGTGGCGTGCCGGAGCAAAAGTGCAGGCGTATGACCCGGAGGCCATGGAGGAAACCCAGCGCCTCTATGGCGACCGCGATGACCTGCGCCTGTGCGGCACCAAGGAAGCCTGCCTGAAAGGCGCAGACGCGTTGATGATCGTCACCGAGTGGCAGGTCTTCAAGGCGCCGGACTTCGCGCTGATCAAGCAGCAGCTCAAGCAGCCGCTGATTTTTGACGGACGCAACTTGTTCGATCCCGCCAGCGTGCTGAAAAAAGGCATTCGCTACGTATCCATTGGGCGACCGCTCAACGCGGTATAGGTCTTCCCATGAGCGTGCTTAAAAGAATCGTCAGCGGCATCGGCGCCAATTCGTTTGGCCAGGTGGTGAACCTGCTGATTCAACTGGTGAGTGTCCCCGTGCTGATCGCCAGTTGGGGGTTCGGTGCCTACAGCGAGTGGTGGTGCTGTCGGCGATCCCGACCTACCTGGCGCTGTCCGACCTTGGGGTGACCACGGCCGCGTCGAGCAAAGTGGTGATCTGGCATGAGCGCGGGCGCTTGAAGGTTGCGTGTGCGGTCTACAGCACCAGCTTTGCATTTTTGTCAGTGGCGGGGCTCAGCATGCTGGTGCTCGCCCTGGGGGCACTGGCATTTTTCGACCTGTTCAGCCTGCTCAATCTCAAGTCGATCAGGAGCGGGGATGGGGTGTTGATCCTCTCGGCGCTGACCGGCTATTCGCTGCTTTGCCTGTTTACCAACATGATCTCGATACGCTACCGCGCCTTCAAGGCCTTGCCGCTGTCGTCATTCATCATGAACGTGATCCGCATGCTGGAATGGTCGGCGGCGTTAATGTGCGCCTACCTCACCCACAGCCTGGTCGCCACCAGCCTGATGCTGCTGGCCGTGCGGACGATTGGCATCCTCAGTAAAAACCTGATCGCCAATCGATTGGGTATCACCTTGCGATTCAACGCATCAGCCATAGGCAAGCGCGCGTTCGTCACGCTGATCAAACCGTCCCTGGCCTCGCTGGCTTTTCCGATTGGGCTGGCGCTGAACGTACAGGGTTTGATCATTGTGCTGTCGGTACTGCTGTCGCCGGCCCACGCGGCAATATTCGGCTTGTATCGGACGATTTCCAGGGTGCTGGTGCAGTTTTCCACCGTGGTGAACCAGTCTCTGTGGCCGGAAATTTCCTATGCGTTCTCCGTCGGTGACAACCAATTGGTCAGGAAGATGATCCGTTATGCCTTGAAGTTTTCACTGCCGATCGCCTGCGTGATGGGCGCGCTGGTGGTGGCATTCGGTGGGACGATATTTGATGTGTGGTCGGGCAGGAAGGACGATTACTCCTCCAGCATCATGCTGGTGCTGATCCTCGGCGCGCTGACGCACGTGGCGTGGCAGGTGTACTGGGTCGCCCTGATGGCCACGGCGTCCTATTCGTCATTTGCCCTGGTGTTCATGCTGGTGTCCATCGCCAGCATGCTGGCGGTGTTCTGTCTTGCACAAGACTACGGTTTGCTCGGCGTTTGCTATGTGCTGGTGGCCACGGAAGTGGTGCTGTTCGGCTTCGCCAAGCGCGGTTTCCATCGTCTTGAGCTGAGGATGGCCCGGTGCTGATTAATGACCTGATCCGCCATCGACTGAAAATCAGTCTGCTCAGACCGCAGGGGCTCAAGTACCTGGCCAAGCGCGTATTGCTGCTCGCCAGGTTACTCAAGGCCGACAGCCGCCAGCGTGCGTTGCGCCGCCGGGGCGCCACGCTAGGTACGCTAGTGATGATCAATGCCGTGGAGTTCGAAGGTGCTGTCGCACGGTTGAGCATCGGCACCGGCAGTTTTATCGGCAAACGCACCTTTATCCAGTTGCATGCACCCGTGCGAATCGGGGCGCATGTGGCGATCAATGAGGGGGTGCGGATCCTGACGGGAACCCATGACCTGGATGATCCCGCGTGGCGCTTGAAGGTCGCAGCGGTGGTGATCGGCGATTACGCCTGGATCGCCACGGACGCGATGATCCTGCCGGGCGTGACGATTGGCGAAGGGGCGGTCGTAGGCGCCGGCAGCGTGGTGGGGCGCAATGTAGAGCCTTACACCGTCGTGGCCGGTAATCCGGCACGGGTCATCAGGTCGCGGGCCACGCGGACCTTCAGCTACAGCCCGGTCCGTTCAAGTGCCGTGGTCGAAGCCTGGATGGGGAAATAAGATGATCCTGGTCGCCCACCCTGTCGGTAATCAAAATGTCCGTGCGCTGCTGCATGCGTTGAATCAACGGCGGTTGCTGCACTCCTTTCATACCTCGCTGGCGCTGCATAAGGACTCTGTTCTCTGCCGCCTGCCTGTCGTGGGCAAAGAATGTTTGCGCCGCACGTTCGATCAGGTCGATGGCGCCTTACTGCACAGTTACCCGCGCTACGACCTACCGCGAGTGCTCTGCGACAAGCTCAAGTGGTATCGGCTTACACAGCGCAACACGGGCATTTTCTGCCCGGAAAAAGTCTATAGCCACATTGACCAGGCCAGCGCCAACTTCCTGTACAGGACGCCGCGCAAGCCGGGCCAGGTGTATGGCTATGACGGCAAGTGCCTGGGCTTGTTCAGCGCCGCGCGGGACATGGGCGGCATCGCCCTCAACTATGAAGCGGCCTTTGGCTCCATCGCCTACGCGTGCAGGGAGCTTGACCATGAACGCGAAGCCAACCCGGCCTGGCGGGCGAGCATTCCGAACCTCAGCGACGACACCGTGGGCAGGCAAACGGCCGAGCTGGCGTTGGCGGATCGGATCATCGTCGCGAGTACCTTTGCCAAACGCACCCTGGCTGAGCACGGCATCGCCCCCGACAAAATCGCGGTGACACCCTACGGAGCACCGGCGCCGAGGGTGCGCCATGAAGTCAATGTTCGACCCGGTGCGCGGTTGAAGGTGATTTATGTCGGCGCGCTCACCCAGCAAAAGGGTATCTCGTATTTTTTCGACGCGCTGACGCTCGCCGCCGGCAGCGTGGCCCTTGACGTCACCGTGATCGGCGGGGACTACGCCAACGGTCGCAACCAGGCGCTCAATACCGAGCTGAAGAAGTACCAGTGGTTCAGTTCTGCGTCCCATGAAGAGGTGCTCCGTCACCTGCTGGCGGCCGATGTATTGGTCTTGCCGTCATTGGCCGAAGCGTTCGGCCTGGTGGTGGGTGAAGCATTGGCCATGGGCACGGCAGTGATCGTCTCGCACAATTGCGGGGCGGCAGACTTGGTCGTCGATGGGGTCAATGGCTACGTGGTGCCCATCCGGTCTGCCGACTCTATCGCTGCCCACCTGGTCGAGCTGGCCGAGGACAAGGAAAAACTCACAGCGTTCAAGCGCAACGCGGTGTTGTCTGCCGGTGGCACGACATGGGAGCGCTACGCCACGGAGGTGATGGATGCAATCCTTGGCCAGCCCTGAAACGGTCAGCGTGCGTGAGCGCTATCGCACCCGTGTGGTCGGTGCGTTCGTGCTCATCTACCTGCTTATTCTATTCGAAGGCATCCTGCGCAAGTGGGTAATGCCGGGCCTCAGCTCGGCCATCTATTTCATCAAGGACCCGATTGTCATTTACATCTATGGGTGCGCCTACAGGTTCGGATTTTTCTCGAAAAACCTGCTGTCGGCTTACTTCGTTGTACTGGTGGTTGTGTTCTTCGTGATGGTGTCGGCGTTTTTGTTGAGCAGCCCTGAGGGCTTTGTCATCTACGGCTACGGGGTGCGCAACTACCTGCTGTATTTCCCGCTGATATTTGTTGCCGGCAAGACGCTCCGGTTGTCGGACGTCTACCGTTTCGCCCGCATCACGCTGTTCGCGGCGATCCCGATCAGCGTCCTGGTGGTGCTGCAGTATTCGTCCGGGCCACAGGCTTACGTGAACAAAGGCATTGGCGATGATGACTTCATCTTCATGATTGCCGACGGTGTCGTCAGGCCGTACGGCACCTTTACCTTTACCGCCGGGCATGTGGTGTACGTGTCGGCGTGCTTTGCCTTCCTGGTGGCGGCGATTTTCGACAAGGCTTTGTTCCGCGCGGTGTTTGCACGGCGCTATGGGCTTTTTGCGGTGTCGGGGTTGGCGGTGACGGTGATGTGTTTCCTCACCGGTTCGAGGGCTATCTACGCGTACGCCGCCATGGTGCTGGTGGCCGCGTTGGCAGTCGCCTTGATCAAGAAATCGCAGCGCAACCTGTTGTCGTTGTTTGGCCTGGCGGCCGCGTTGTTTGTCAGCCTGTTGGTCTTTATGTCCACCGACAGTTACCAGGTACTGGTTGAGCGAAACAGGAGTGCTGTTGCCAGTGAGGGGTCGCCGGTCACGCGTGCGTTCTCCAGCCTCTATGCATTTACCCGCGTGGTCGACGACGCGCCACTCTGGGGCCACGGGATCGGTTCGGGCACCAATGCCGCCGCGTCGATTCTGCGCGCGGGGCGAGAGCAGGGCGCCGGGTTCTTATTGGCTGAAGATGAATGGTCGCGGATCGTACTGGAGATGGGCCTTCCCGCAGGGCTGATGTTCATCCTGTTCAGGATATTCGTCCTGCTCTGGTTGCTGCTCAAGTCCTACAAGGCGCTCATCAGGCAAGGCACCGGCGTGCCATTGCTGCTGTGCGGGTTCCTGGCACCGATCTTGTTCAACGGGGTTATGACCATGCAAGGCACCTTCCTGGCATTTGGCGTGCTCTTCGCCTGCCTGATCCTCGGGGCCTGCAAGAAAACCTGAATCCACCCAACGCATCAGCGGACGACAGCACGTGAAGTTACTAAGAATCATCTCTTCGGTTAAACCGGAAAAGGGCGGCCCCATCAACGCGGCCCTGGAAATTGACAGGGTGCTTGTCCAGGACGGGCATCGTGTCGATGTGCTCACGCTGGATGGGGCGTTCGCTGTCGATTATCCCGGCAAGGTGCACTTCATGGGGCCTAGCCGATTCGGTTATGGATTGAACGGTAACATCCGTGAATGGCTTGAGCAGCACGCACGGGACTATGATTTTTTCATCATCAACGGGTTGTGGCAGTACCACGGGTTTGTGGCTCGCCAGGTGTTGAACAAGCTCGGCCTGCCGTACATCGTGTACACCCACGGCATGCTGGATCCCTGGTTCAAGCACGAATACCCGCTCAAGCATTTGAAGAAATGGCTGTATTGGCCGTGGGGCGAATACCGCGTGTTGAGGGATGCGCGGCGCGTGGTGTTTACCAGTGAAGAGGAACAGATCCGTGCGCGCGAATCGTTTTGGCTCTATCGCGCCAATGAAACGATTACGGCCTATGGCACTGCGAGTCCGCCGGCCGACGCTGAGCGCCTGGCGCAAGGTTTCATCAATGACCATCCGGCGCTTGCGGGCAAGCGGGTGGTGCTGTTCCTGAGTCGTATCCACAAGAAAAAAGGCTGTGACCACTTGTTGCACGCTTTCGCCCAGGTTGCCAGGCAGGACGAGCGACTGCACCTGGTCATGGCGGGCCCCGATCAAGGCGGCTGGGTGCAGGCACTACAGGCGCAGGCGACGCAGTTGGGCATCGCTCATCGCATAACGTGGCCCGGCATGTTGCAAGGGGCTGCGAAGTGGGGCGCGTTCTACGCTAGCGAAGTCTTTTGCCTGCCATCGCACCAGGAAAACTTTGGTGTGGTCGTGGCTGAGGCGCTGGCCTGCGGCAAACCCGTGCTGATCAGTAACAAGGTGAATATCTGGCGTGAAATCGAAAAGGATGCCGTAGGGTTTGTAAACGAAGACACGGCGGCGGGAACGCTGCTGAACCTTCAGCGCTGGTTGCAGCTCGATGCGGCCGCTTACGCGCAGATGTCCACACGGGCCAAGGTGTGCTTTGCCGAGCGCTTTCATATTCGGCGGGGCGCGCAACGCCTGCTGGAGATCGTGCGGGAGTGTTACGCGTGATCCTTCAGGGCAATGACCCGCATCGTTCGCCGTCCTTCTCATTCGGCCATCGGGTGCGCCGCCAACTCTGGAACATGGTGTATGTGGCGCTGTTTCGCACCAGCCCACGTCCGTTCCATGCCTGGCGGGCGTTCCTGCTCCGGTTGTTCGGGGCACGCCTGGGCAAGGGCGTGCACGTTTACCCACGGGCAAAGATCTGGGCCCCTTGGAACCTGGAGCTGGGCGATCATGTCGGCATTGCCGACGGCACCACCCTGTACAACATGGCGATGATCCGTATCGGGCGTTACAGCGTGATATCCCAGGGCGCGCATTTGTGCGGTGGTTCCCACGATTACAACAGCAGGAATTTTCAGCTGTTTGCCAAGCCCATCGTGCTCGGTGACCACGTGTGGGTGTGTGCCGAGGCCTTTATCACCCTGGGCGTCACCATCGCTGACGGCGTGGTGGTGGGCGCGCGCGCCTTGGTGCTCAAGAGCATCGCGCAGCCGTGGACCGTACATGCCGGGCACCCGGCCCGGCAAATCAGCCAGCGCACCCAGCGCATGGCGGGGTTGACGCCATGAAACGCGAAACCATCACCGTGATCATCCTCACCTACAACGAAAGCCTGCACATCGCCCGGGCCATCGACTCGGTGCGTGCCTTCAGCGATGAGGTGCTGGTGGTGGATTCGTTCTCCACCGACGACACCTGCGACATCGCCCGTCGCCACGGCGCGCGGGTGGTGCAGCATGCGTTCGTCAACCAGGCCAAGCAGTTCCAGTGGGCGCTGGACAACCTGCCGATCACCGGCAACTGGACGTTGCGCCTGGATGCCGACGAGGTCATCGAGGCTGACCTCGCCGCCGCGATCAACACGCGGCTGCCGACGTTGGCCAGCGATATCACCGGCATCAATTTCAAGCGCAAGCATATTTTCATGGGCCGTTGGGTGCGTCATGGCGGGCGTTACCCGTTGAAGATGCTGCGGCTGTGGCGCACCGGCCTGGGGCGCATGGAGGACCGCTGGATGGATGAGCACATTTCGGTGGCCGAGGGACGCACCATCACCCTGGAGGGCGGGTTTGCCGATCACAACCTGCATGACTTGACCTTCTTCACCCACAAGCACAACGGGTATGCCACCCGCGAAGCAATTGAAGTGCTCAATGCCCGGCTTGGGCTGTTTGCGATCCGCGATGAACTGCATACCGGGCAAAGTTCGTTCCAGGCCAAGGCCAAGCGCCTGGTCAAGAACCGGCTGTACAACCGTGTGCCGTTCACCTTGAGTTCCACGGCCTATTTCGTGTGGCGCTACCTCTTCCAACTGGGGTTTCTCGATGGCCGCAGCGGCCTCGTCTATCACCTGCTCCAGGGTTATTGGTACCGCTTTCTGGTCGGCGCCAAGGTGCTGGAGCTGGAAACCGCGATTGCTCATTTAAACGATAAGGAAGCCATTGTCCGGGAACTTTCAAAGTTGACCGGACATAACTTGAACCTGCCCACAACGAAGTAACTGACCGTTTTTAACAAACACCCAAGTTTGGGTGACGGCCTTCGCTCGCCTATCAATCGGGAGACAGACATGAACAAAGTCGCGCTTATTACCGGGATCACCGGTCAGGATGGCTCGTACCTGGCAGAACTGCTGCTGGAAAAAGGCTATACGGTGCACGGCCTCAAGCGACGTTCCTCGTCGTTCAATACCCAGCGCATCGATCATCTTTATCAGGACCCGCAGGCCCTGCATAAAAACCTGATCCTGCACTATGGCGACCTGGCGGACGCGTCCAACCTGACGCGCATCATCCAGCAGATCCAGCCCGATGAAATCTACAACCTCGGTGCCCAATCCCACGTGGCGGTGAGCTTTGATTCACCGGAATACACCGCCGATGTCGACGCCCTGGGCACCTTGCGCATCCTCGAGGCGATCCGCCTGTTGGGCCTGGAGAAGAAAACCCGTTTCTACCAGGCCTCGACCTCCGAGCTGTACGGGCTGGTGCAGGAGACCCCGCAGAAGGAGACCACGCCGTTCTACCCGCGCTCGCCTTACGCCGTGGCCAAGTTGTATGCCTACTGGATTACCGTGAACTTCCGCGAGGCCTACGGGCTGTATGCGTGCAACGGGATTCTGTTCAACCACGAGTCGCCACGGCGCGGTGAAACCTTCGTGACGCGCAAGATCACACGGGCCTTGAGCAACATCGCCCTGGGCCTCGAGCCGTGCCTGTACATGGGCAACATGGATGCCCTGCGTGACTGGGGGCATGCCAAGGACTACGTGCGTATGCAGTGGATGATGCTGCAACAGGACAGCCCCGAGGATTTTGTGATCGCCACCGGCGTGCAGTATTCGGTGCGCGACTTTATCCGCTGGTCGGCGACGGAGCTGGGGTTGACCTTGCGCTTTGTCGGCCGGGGCGTGGAGGAGGTGGCGGTGGTCGAGCGGATCGACGGCGACCTGGCGCCGGGCATCCTGGTGGGGGATGTGATTGTGCGGGTGGACCCGCGCTACTTCCGCCCGGCGGAGGTTGAAACGTTGTTGGGCGACCCGTCGAAGGCCAAGCAAAAGCTGGGCTGGACCCCGGAAATCAGCGCCCAGGACATGTGCGCGGAAATGGTCCGCGAGGACCTCAAAATCGCGCAGCGCCACGCGCTGTTGCGCCTGCACGGGCATGACGCGCCCATCGCGGTGGAGAACTGAGCATGGCACGCGATCTTGATGCACGGATCTTCGTCGCCGGCCATCGTGGCATGGTCGGCTCGGCCATCGTGCGCCGGCTGTGGGCGCTGGGTTATAGCCAGATCCTCACCGCCGGCCGCGATGAGCTGGACCTGCTCGACCCGGCGGCGGTCCAGGCTTACTTTGCCGAGCAGCGCGTGGATCAGGTGTACCTGGGCCGCAAGGTGGGGGGGATTCATGCCAACGCGACATATCCGGCGGACTTCATCTACCAGAACCTGATGATCCAGGCCAATGTGATTCACGCCGCCCACAGCCATGGCGTGCAGCACCTGTTGTTCCTCGGCTCCTCGTGCATCTACCCGGTGCATGCGCCGCAACCGATGATCGAGGCGGTGTTGCTCGATGGCGCGCTGGAACCGACCAACGAGCCTTACGCCGTGGCCAAGATCGCCGGGATCAAGCTGTGCGAGAGCTACAACCGCCAGCACGGGCGTGATTACCGCAGTGTGATGCCGACCAATCTGTACGGGCCGGGCGACAACTATCACCCGCAAAACAGCCATGTGATCGCGGCCTTGCTGCGGCGCTTCCATGAGGCCACCGAGCGCGGCGACGAGGAGGTGGTGATCTGGGGCAGTGGCCGGCCGCGACGCGAGTTTTTGCATGTGGATGACATGGCCGCCGCCAGCGTGCATGTGATGGAGCTCGATGTCGCGCGCTACCACGAGCAGACCCTGCCGATGCGTTCGCACCTGAATGTCGGCACCGGCGTGGACTGCACCATCGCCGAACTGGCCCAGGCCCTGGTGCGGGTTACCGGTTTTCGCGGTCGCTTGCGCTTCGACGCCAGCAAGCCCGACGGCGCCCCGCGAAAATTGCTCGATGTAAGCCGCATCAACGCCCTCGGCTGGGAAGCCTATGTGCCGCTGGAGGAGGGCTTGCGCGACGCTTATAACGCGTATCTCGCGGCCCTTGAACAGCCGCGGGGCCAGTGATGAAAATCCTTTTGTACGGCATCAATTACAGCCCGGAACTCACCGGTATCGGCAAGTACAGCGGTGAGCAGGCACGCTGGCTGGCCGGGCAGGGGCATGAGGTGCGGGTGGTGACGGCGCCGCCGTATTACCCGCACTGGCAGGTGGGCGAGGGCTACTCGCCATGGCGGTTTCGTACGGAACAGGACGCCGGCGTGACGGTGATTCGTTGCCCGCTGTATGTGCCGCGCCAGCCCGGCGCATTGACGCGCCTGCTGCACCTGGCGAGCTTTGCCGCCAGCTCGCTGCTGGCGGTGCTGGCGCAGCTGCGCTGGAAACCGGACCTGGTGATGCTGGTGGTGCCGACCCTGTTTTGTGCGCCCCAGGCGTTGCTGCTGGCCAAGCTCAGTGGGGCGCGGTCGGTGCTGCATATCCAGGATTACGAAGTGGATGCGATGTTCGGCCTGGGCATTGGTGGCGGCTCCATGTCGCGGCGCCTGGCGTTGGGCATCGAGCGCTGGCTGTTGGCAGCGTTTTGATCGGGTCTCGACGATTTCCAGCGGCATGCTCGACAAGGCGCGCGCCAAGGGGGTGCACAGCCGACGCCTGGTGTTCTTCCCCAACTGGTCAGAGACCGCGCGGTTTGCCCAAGTGCGTCACAATCATGTGTTGCTTGTGCGCCTCGGTGTGCCAGCGGGCGCCAGGGTGTTGTTGTACGCCGGCAACATCGGCGAGAAGCAAGGGCTGGAACTGATCCTCGACGCCGCCCAGGCCCAGGCCCATCGTGCCGATCTGGTGTTCCTGATCGTCGGCCAGGGCACCGGCAAGGCGCGCCTGCTTGAGCGGGTACAGCGCGACGGCCTGCGCAACGTGCTGTTCGCGCCGCTGCAGGCCTACGAGGATCTGCCGGCGCTGCTGGCGTCGGTTGACGCGCACCTGGTGATCCAGAAACGCGGCGTGGCCGATTCAGTGTTGCCGTCCAAGCTCACCAACATCCTCGCGGTGGGCGGCCATGCACTTATCACCGCCGACCCCGATACCACCCTCGGGCGCCTGTGCGAGGAACACCCTGGCATCGCGGTGTTGGTCGAACCGGAGTCGGTGGCGGCGCTGAACGCGGGCATCGAGCGCGTGCTGGCATTGCCTCCCTGCAATGCGGTGGCGTTGAACTACGCCAAGGAGTTCCTCGACAAGGAACGCATTCTGCAACGCTTCATGGCACAGGTTTGATGGGTATGTGGCTTGATTTACCGACCTTCCGGACGGTCGTGGCGGCGACGCCGCTGATCGCGATCGACCTGGTGATAAAAAACCGCCGTGGCGAGGTGTTGCTCGGCCTGCGCTTCAATCGACCCGCCCATGGCTTCTGGTTCGTGCCCGGCGGGCGTATCCAGAAAAACGAAAGCCTGGACACTGCATTCCGGCGCATCACCCTTGACGAGCTGGGGCGCGCATTCGAACGCGCCAGCGCGCGGCTGCTGGGGGTGTTCGAGCACTTTTACGCGGACAGTGTCTTCGCCGCTGCCGGGGCCGGGCCGGACACCCACTACGTGGTGCTCGGCTATTGCCTGGAGCTGGATGACGATCCCGCCCTGCAGCCGCCCGCCGAACAACACCAGCAGTTCCGTTGGTGGCCGCAGGACGAACTGCGCTTGAGCCCACGGGTGCATGCCCACACCCGTGCCTACTTTTGAATCCCTGTCCCAAGGATGCCCTCATGTTAATACCCGTGATCATGGCCGGCGGTTCGGGGTCGCGCCTGTGGCCGCTGTCGCGGCAACTGAACCCCAAGCAGTTCCTGCGCCTGACCGATGCGCACCTGTCGATGCTGCAGCAGACCATCACCCGGCTCACCGGCGCCAACGTGGCATTGCCGCAACTGATCTGCAACGAACAGCATCGCTTTCTGGTGGCCGAGCAATTGCGCCAGTTGGGCATGGAGCAGGCGAGCATCCTGCTTGAGCCGGTGGGGCGTAACACGGCGCCGGCCATCGCGCTGGCGGCATGCAAGGCGGTTGCCGAGTCCGACGATCCGATCCTGCTGGTGCTGGCGGCGGACCATTTGATCGAAGACATCCCGGCGTTCCATGCCAGCCTTGAAGTGGCACTGCCCCAGGCCAGGGAGGGCAAGCTGGTGACGTTTGGCATCACGCCCACCAGCGCACACACCGGCTATGGCTATATCGAGCAGGGCGCCGCGGTGGGCGAGGGTGGTTACCGGGTCAAGCGCTTTGTGGAGAAGCCCGACGCCGCCACGGCGGCGCAGTACCTGGCCAGCGGTGATTACTTCTGGAACAGCGGCATGTTCATGTTCCGCGCCAGCCGCTACCTGCAGGAGCTCGAACGCTTCCAGCCGGCCATTCTCGAGGCCTGCCGCGTGGCGCTGGAAGGCGGCAGCCAGGACCTGCCGTTTACCCGCGTGCATGCCGCGACCTTTGCCGCGTGCCCGGACGACTCCATCGACTACGCCGTGATGGAGAACACCCGTGACGCGGTGATGGTGCCGTTGCAGGCCGGCTGGAGCGATATCGGCTCATGGTCGGCGCTGTGGGAGGCCAGTGCAAAGGACGCGGGCGGCAATGTACTGCGCGGTGATGGGGTGCTGCTGGAGACCCGCGACACCTATGTGCACGCCGACAGCCGATTGGTCGCCACCGTGGGGGTGCGGGACCTGATCATCGTCGAAACCAAGGACGCCGTACTGGTGGCCCATAAGGACCAGGTGCAGCAGGTCAAGGGCATCGTCGACCGGCTCAAGGCCGCCGGCCGGCACGAGCACCTCAACCACCGTGAGGTGTACCGGCCGTGGGGCATGTATGACTCGGTGGACAGCGGCCCGCGCTATCAGGTCAAGCGCATCACCGTAAAGCCGGGCGCCAAGTTGTCGGTGCAGATGCATCACCACCGCGCCGAGCACTGGATCGTGGTCAGTGGCACGGCCCGCGTCACCAATGGCGAGCAGACTTACCTGGTCTCGGAAAACCAGTCGACTTATATCCCCATCGGTCAGGTGCATGCCCTGGAAAACCCAGGCGTCATTCCCCTGGAGTTGATCGAGGTGCAGTCCGGTTCCTATTTGGGCGAAGACGATATTGTGCGGTTTGAAGATAAATACGGCCGGGCTTGAAGTTTTCGACAATTAATAACGTTTTATATAACGAGCGCGGCGCGCAAGGCAGTGAGTACCGGGCGCTTGAGCGGGAAAACGTTATTTTCAACGAATGCGATTAAAAGTGGGCTGTCTGGTGTGCAATTTAGTTGGATGGCACTATCGGACTGGCCACTCATTGACGATAAGGAGTCTGTTATGAACAAAGCACTGGCTGTCATTGTGCTCGGTGTCTTGAGTACGTCCGTGTTGGCTGCCGAGTTGCCGTTGGGGCTCGACACCCCTGTGGTGGGCACCGTGACCGTGGCGCAAACCGTACTGGTCACCAGCGCCATTTTTGCCGGCGTTGCCGCTGCATCCAACAGCGGCGGCAGTTCCAACGGCGGCACAACCACGGGTACGACGGGCACGACCGGCACCACAGGGACCGGCAACTAGTTGTAACCCTTGCGCTTTTCGACCGCTTGGATTCCCCGCCCAAGTGGTCTTTTTTTCTTGTCGTTTATCGCGAGTGTCCTAGCACTATGATGCGTATTTTTTCCGTTGCGGCCGTGGCCGTGGCAGTGTTGCAAGGCTGCATGTTTGCCCCCGGCCAATATATGGACACGGCGGCAATGACCGAGGATGGCGGGGCGGAAAACAGCCGGGTGGATTTAATTCCAATTACCCCGAAGTTGCTCGCCATGGACGCAGCAACGCACGTGCCTTATTCCATCCCGGCGGAACTATTAAGTTATAAACCTGGGCCGTATTTGATCGGCGCCAATGACGCGCTGTATATCACCGTGTGGGATCACCCGGAACTCACCGCGCCTTCCGGCCCGCAACAACAGATCGACGCCAACGGTCGGCTGGTCAGCCCCGAAGGCAACCTGTTTTACCCCTATGTGGGCGAACTGGTGGCCAAGGGACGCTCCATTGAAGCGCTGCGCAGTGAGATTACCGACAAGTTGCGCCAATACATCGACAGCCCGCAGGTAGACGTCAGCGTGCTGCGGTTTGCCAGCCAGCGCGTGGTGGTCACCGGCGCGGTGGCCAAGGCGGGGCCGCTGCCGATTACCACGATCCCGATGACGGTCATGGAGGCCGTCTCCACGTCGGGGATCGACCCGCTCAATGCCGACCTGTCGAACCTGACGCTCACCCGTGGCGGCAAGCGCTACACCCTGGACCTGGACACGCTCACCCTCACGCAGTCGCGCTTGAACGACATCTACCTCAAGGACGGCGACCAGCTGTATCTGGCCTACAACGACCGCAAGCGCATCTATGTGATGGGCGAGGTCATGCAACCGCGCGCGTTGAGCTTCAAGACGCGCAGCATGAACCTTTCCGACGTGCTCGGCTCGGTGGGCGGGGTCAACCAGAACACCTCCAACGCCGACGCCATCTACGTGATTCGCGGCGCGCAGCACATCGATGCGGAACCGGCCAAGGTGTTTCAGTTGGAAGCGGCATCCCCTTCGGCCATGGCCCTCGCCACGCGCTTTGAAGTGCAGCCCCAGGATGTGGTGTTTGTCGGCCCCGCCCATATCACGCGCTGGAACCGCTTTATCAGCCAGTTGATCCCCTCCGCCACGATCGTCGGTATCGGCGCCTCCACTCAGAACAACCTGAGCGAAGTCAACAACCGATAGGGTGGAACCTGCGTGAACACTCTGAAAATCATTACGTGCGTGGGCTCGGCGTGGCTGCTGGCTGGCTGTAATCCGCTGATGAAGGCGTCTCTGGATACCCTCAAGGCGGCCGTGGCCGGGCCCGCGCCCCTGGTGCTGACCCAGGCCCAGGTGGATGCGGTGCCCTTTGCGCAAATCAAGGTCACCACGGCCTCCAGCGAAGGCGCGATGGCGCTGATTCGCCAGCGTGGCGACCTGCAATTCTGGGTTGCTTCCGGCAAGCAGGTCCTGCTGCTGCGCAACGGCCTGGTGGTGCGCACGGTCGGCCTGGGCGCCGACCTGGACGGTACGCGCTGGCAGGGCAATCGCCGTTCCAGCAAGGCTTGCACCGGGTGCCGGATGGCTATCGCAGCACGCGCCAGCTCGACGTCGTGGACGGTTATCGCATGGGCATCACGCTCACCAGCCGGCTGACCCGCAAAGGTATCGAGACCCTCCAGATCCTCGACAAACCCTACGCCTTGCTGCGCGTGGACGAAGACATCGAGACCCCGCAGTTTCATGCGCGCAACCGTTACTGGGTCGACCCCGGCGACGGTTTTATCGTGCAGAGCGAACAGCACCTCACGCCCAGCCTGAGCCTGACCATTACCCAACTGCAACCCAGCCGCAAGGACGTCCGATGACCCGTCGAACACGCGTGGCGTTGGCCCTGTTGTGGAGTTGCGCCAGTGTGGCCCAGGCGGCCATGACGGTCAGCGGCCAGGTGCGCAACCCAGGCCCTGTCGCCTTACCAGCCGAGGCGCGTTTGCTCGATGTGATCATCGCCGCGCAACCGGATGCACAAGGCTATTGGCTCGCCGCCGCCTGGCTGCATCAGCCTTTGCGCGAACCCCAGGCACGGCTCAAGGCCGGTGTGTTGTTTGATTTGCAGACCCTGCAGCAGGCTGCGTTGGCCGAGGGCCGCGAAGAGCGAGCCCGTGTGGCCGCGCAGCTCTATCAACAGGTGCAGGCATTGCCGGTGACCGGGCGCCAGGTGGCGATGCTCGACCCGGTGGCGGTGGAGGTGGGCTTTGCGCCGAACCTGTTGGTCAGCGAGGGCGACCGCCTGGTGTATCCGCCGCGGCCCGACAGCGTGCGTGTGCTGGGGGCGGTCGTCGCTCCGTGTACCTTGGGGTTTCAGGCGCTGCGCCAGGCACGCGACTACCTCGGTGCGTGCCCGTCATCGAGCGCGGCGGACAGCGATTACCTGTGGCTGATCCAGCCCGACGGGCATGTCACGCGCCTGGGTATCGCGCCCTGGAACCGCGAACAGGGTGCGCCGCCCGCGCCCGGCAGCACGCTGCTGGTGCCGATTCGCAGCGACGACCTGGGGACGTCCACCCCCGAACTGAATCAGCAATTGGCCGAGTTTCTCGCCACCCAACCCTTGGCCGAGGTCACGCCTTGAAATTCTGTATCGCGGCCGTGCTGCTGGTGCCCTGTGGCGTCGCGCAGGGTGATCCTCGTTATACCCAAAGCGATTTCGGCGGTGTGGGGCTGCTGCAAACCCCCACTGCCCGCATGGCGCCCTCCGGCGAGTTCAGCGTCAATGCCAACCGCACCGAGCCTTACAGCCGCTACAGTTTTTCGGCGCAGCCGCTGGACTGGCTGGAAGGCACCTTTCGCTACACCGCCATCACCAACCGCCCGTATGGCCCAGAGTCGTTCAGCGGCGGTCAGAGCTACAAGGACAAGGCGGTCGACGCCAAGGTGCGCCTGTATCAGGAAAGCCACTGGTTGCCGGAGGTGGCACTGGGGTTCATGGACCTGGGCGGCACCGGGCTGTTCTCCAGCGAGTACCTGGTGGCCAACAAGCGTTATGGCGATGTGGATTTCAGCGCCGGCGTCGCCTGGGGCTACCTGGGCAGCCGTGGTGATTTCGGTAACCCCTTGGGCGTGCTGGATGATCGCTACAACAGGCGCCCGGTCGCTGAAGGGTCCGGCAGCTTTTCCAAAGGCTACTTTCGCGGCCGGCCGGCGTTGTTCGGCGGTATCGCCTACCAGACACCCTGGGCGCCGTTGAGCCTCAAGCTTGAGGTTGAAGGCAACGACTACAAGAACGAACCTCGAAGCAACTCGTTTCGCCAACACTCACCGGTCAACCTGGGCCTGGTCTACGCGCTGGCCGACGCCGTCGACGTAAGTGCTGCCTGGGAGCGTGGCAACACCGCCATGTTCGGTATCACCCTGCACACCAATTTCGTCAGCCGCAAGGCACCGGCGAAAACCTACGACCCACCGGCGCCCCCGTTGCCGGCCAAGGCGCCGTCCACGCCGCCGGACCAGGTGGACTGGGCGGCGGTCTCCCGGCGTCTGCACGACAATGCCGGCTACAACGTGCAACGCATCACCCAACGCGGGCCGGAGCTGCTGGTGTATGGCGAACAACAGCGCTACTTCTACAGCGCCAAGGCGGTAGGGCGCGCGAGTCGGATCCTGGATGACAGCGTGAATGACCAGATCGGTTGGTTCACTCTGGTGAGCGAACGCTACGCCATGCCGATCGAGGAAACCAGCGTGCCGCGCGGCACCTTCCGTGAGGTGGTCAACCACCGCCAAGACCTGCAGGACCTGCACCGCCAGGTCGAGGTCAACCGCGCCAGCGAGCGCACCCAGACGGTGCTCTATACCCAACCGCCCAAGCCGTTGAGCTATGGCGTGGGCCTTGGCTACAAGCAGAACGTCGGCGGGCCGGATGGGTTGCTCTACCAGGTTTCCGCCGACCTCGACGCTGAATACCGCTTTACCCGCAACACCTGGTGGAGCGGTTTGCTGAGCGTCAACCTGCTCAACAACTATGATGGTTTTACCTATGACGCGCCCACGGGATTGCCGCGGGTACGTACCGACCTGCGCAAATACATGACCAGCGCTGACGTGACCTTGCCGACGTTCCAGCTCAACCATGCGCGGCGCCTGGACCAGGACCTGTACGGCATGGTCTACGGCGGCCTGCTCGAGTCGATGTATGCCGGCGTCGGCAGCGAAGTGCTGTACCGGCCGATGGGCCGGGGGTGGGCGCTGGGCGCTGAGCTGAACTACGTGCGCCAGCGCGGCTTCGAGCAGGATTTCAGCGTGCGCGATTACCGCACGGTAACCGGGCATATCACCGGCTACAGCGATCTGCCCTTCGGTCTGCAGGGCGCCCTGAGCGTCGGCCGCTACTTGGCCAGGGACTGGGGCGCGACGCTCGACCTGTCGCGCCAATTCAATAATGGCGTGCGGATGGGTGGGTGGATCACCCGTACCACGGTGTCCAAGGAGGCGTTTGGCGAAGGCAGCTTCGACAAGGGCCTCTACCTGTCCATTCCGTTCGATGAGCTGATGAGCCTGTCGACCCTGCGCCGCGCCAACCTGGTATGGGCCCCGCTGACCCGCGACGGTGGCGCGCGGTTGAATCGTGCCTATTCACTGCATTCGATGACGGATGGACGGGACAGCGAGTTGTTCTACAAGAACATCGACAAGATCACTGAGTAGGACGCTGCGTTGCGCGAGCGTTCGCAACCGAAATCCCGCTGAGGCAGCCAGTCCTCCTGTGCATAGGTATCTACACAACGTTGGCTAGACGCTGAGAACCCAGCGAATAGGCGGTTTTGGCGAGCGGGCTTGCCC
>JAFHKH010000380.1 GCA_016937595.1 Pseudomonas cedrina subsp. fulgida
CCAGCAACTGGACCCGATCTACGTCGACGTCACGCAGTCTTCGGCCGAAATGCTGAAACTGCGCCGCGATCTGGAAAGCGGCCAGTTGGAAAAGGCCGGCGCGAACGCCGCCAAGGTCAAGCTGACCCTGGAAGACGGCAGTGAGTACGGCCAGGACGGCAAGCTGGAGTTCTCCGAAGTCTCGGTCGACCAGACCACCGGCTCCGTGACCCTGCGCGCCGTGTTCCCCAACCCTGACCACACCCTGTTGCCGGGCATGTTCGTGCACGCCCAATTGCAGGCCGGCGTGAACAGCAAGGCGATCCTGGCACCGCAACAAGGCGTGACCCGCGACCTCAAGGGCATTCCGACGGCGCTGGTGGTCAACGCCGACAACAAGGTCGAGCAGCGTGTACTGGTGGCCAATCGCACCGCCGGCGCCTATTGGCTGGTGGAAAAAGGCCTGAACGCCGGTGACCGCGTGATCACTGAAGGCCTGCAGTACGTCAAGCCCGGCGTGGAAGTCAAGGTCAAGGATGCCGACAACGCCAAGCCTGCCGGAACGGTTGCTGCTCCTGCTGCCACTACGGGCAAAGGGGAGTAATTCATGTCGAAATTTTTTATCGACCGTCCCATTTTCGCCTGGGTCATTGCCCTGGTGATCATGCTGGTCGGGGCACTGTCGATCCTGAAGTTGCCCATCAACCAATACCCGGCCATCGCGCCGACCGCCATCGATATCCAGGTGACTTACCCGGGCGCGTCCGCACAAACCGTGCAGGACACCGTGGTGCAGGTGATCGAGCAACAGCTCAACGGTATCGACAACCTGCGCTATGTGGCCTCGGACAGTAACTCCGACGGCAGCATGACCATCACCGCGACGTTCAACCAGGGCACCAACCCGGACATCGCCCAGGTGCAGGTGCAGAACAAGCTGAACCTGGCGACCCCCTTGCTGCCGCAGGAAGTGCAGCAACAGGGCATCCGCGTGACCAAGTCGGTGAAGAACTTCCTGATGGTGATCGGGCTGGTGTCGGAAGACGGCAGCATGACCAAGGACGACCTCTCCAACTACATCGTGTCCAACATCCAGGACCCGATCTCGCGGACTGCGGGCGTCGGTGACTTCCAGGTGTTCGGTTCGCAGTATGCGATGCGCATTTGGCTAGACCCGTCCAAGCTGAACAACTACCAGTTGACCCCGGTCGACGTCAGCGCCGCGATCTCGGCACAGAACGTCCAGGTGGCCACCGGCCAATTGGGCGGCCTGCCTGCCCTGCCCGGCACGCAGTTGAACGCGACCATCATCGGCAAGACGCGCCTGCAGACCGCCGAAGAGTTCGGCAGGATCCTGATGAAGGTCAATGCCGACGGCTCGCAGGTTCGCCTGCGTGACGTCGCGCGTATCGAACTGGGCGGCCAGAACTACAGCATCAGTGCACAGTTCAACGGCAAGCCGGCTTCCGGCATGGCGATCAAGCTCGCTTCGGGCGCCAACGCCCTGGACACTGCCAAGGCCATCCGTGCCACCGTGGCGTCCCTGGAGCCGTTCTTCCCGCCTGGCATGAAGGCCGTGGTGCCGTATGACACCACCCCAGTGGTGACCGAATCGATCTCCGGTGTGGTGCACACCCTGATCGAAGCGATCGTGCTGGTGTTCCTGGTGATGTTCCTGTTCCTGCAGAACTTCCGCGCGACCATCATCACCACCATGACGGTGCCGGTGGTATTGCTGGGGACCTTCGGGATCCTGGCCGCGTTCGGCTTCACCATCAACACCCTGACCATGTTCGGCATGATCCTGGCCATCGGCCTGCTGGTGGACGATGCCATCGTGGTGGTGGAAAACGTCGAGCGGGTGATGGCCGAGGAACACCTGTCGCCCAAGGAAGCCACGGTCAAGTCCATGGGCCAGATCCAGGGTGCCCTGGTGGGTATTGCCCTGGTGCTGTCGGCGGTACTGTTGCCAATGGCCTTCTTCGGCGGCTCCACCGGTGTGATCTACAAACAGTTCTCCATCACCATCGTTTCGGCCATGGCGTTGTCGGTACTGGTTGCCCTGATCTTCACCCCGGCCTTGTGCGCCACCATGCTCAAGCCGATCGACCCTGAGAAACACGGCCAACCCAAGCGTGGTTTCTTCGGCTGGTTCAACCGCACCTTCGACCGTGGCGTCCTGAGCTACGAGCGCGGCGTGGGCAACATGATCAAGCACAAGATCCCGGCGTTCCTGGTATACGCGCTGATCTTCGCCGGCATGATCTGGCTGTTCATGCGCATTCCCGCGGCGTTCCTGCCTGATGAAGACCAGGGCGTGATCTTTGCCCAGGTGCAGACGCCGGTGGGTTCCACGGCCGAGCGCACGCAAAAAGTCGTCGACGACATGCGGACCTACCTGCTCAACAACAAGGAAGGCGAGCCGGGCGAAGGCAAAGGCGTGAAATCGGTGTTTACCGTGACCGGTTTCAACTTCGCCGGTCGTGGCCAGAGTTCGGGCCTGGCGTTCGTGATGCTTAAGCCGTGGGATGAGCGTGATGCGTCGACATCAGTATTCGAAATCGCCAAGCGCGCCCAAGGCTACTTCATGCAGACCTTCCAGGACGCCATGGTGTTTGCCATCGTGCCACCGTCCGTGCTGGAGCTGGGTAACGCCACCGGTTTCGACGTGTTCCTGCAAGACCAGGGCGGCGTCGGCCATGAGAAGTTGATGGCGGCACGCAACCAGTTCCTGGGCATGGCGGCCCAAAGCAAGATCCTGGCCGGTGTGCGCCCCAACGGCGTGAACGATGAGCCGCAATACGAACTCACCGTGGACGATGAAAAGGCCAGCGCCCAGGGCATCACGCTGTCCAACATCAACCAGACCCTGGCGATTGCCCTGGGTGGCAGCTACGTCAACGACTTCATCGACCGTGGTCGTGTGAAGAAAGTCTACGTGCAAGGTGAAGCGGCCAGCCGCATGTCACCGGAAGACTTGAACAAATGGTACGTGCGCAGCGACTCCGGGAAGATGGTGCCGTTGTCGGCCATCGCCTCGGGCAAGTGGATCTACGGCTCGCCGAAGCTCTCGCGTTACAACGGTGTGGCGGCGATGGAAATCCTCGGCACCC
>JAFHKH010000381.1 GCA_016937595.1 Pseudomonas cedrina subsp. fulgida
TTATCGGCGTGACCGCGCTGTCCTGAGATCTTCTTCTTCGCCATGATCATCAGCGTGATCCTGTCCTGGGTCGCGCCGGGCAGCCACAACCCGGGCGCCGAGCTGGTGAACCAGATCTGCGAGCCGCCCTGGCGCCGTTCCGCCGTTTGCTGCCGAACCTGGGCGGCCTGGATATCTCGCCGATCCTGGCGTTCATGGTGCTCAAGTTGCTGGACATGCTGGTGATCAACAACCTGGCGACGATGACCGGGATGCCGGACATCCTGCGCATGCTCATCTAAACGCGGATCAAATGTGGGAGCGGGCTTGCTCGCGAATGCAGTGTGTCAGTCAATGAACGGCTATCTGAACCACCGCATTCGCGAGCAAGCCCGCGCCCACATTTTGATCTTCATTCAGCGTGAAGGCCGTGTTTTATTTCAGGCTTGCTTCAACCTTTTGCGCCACATCCTCAGTCAACCATGCCTTCCACACCTCAGGATGCTCCTTGAGGAACGCCTGCGCGACTTCACGGGGCGGGGTGTGGCGCTCGCTCATCGTAGCCAAGGCTTTATTCAGCGGCTCAATGGGGAACTCAACCTTCTCGAAGAACTGGGCGACCTGCGGATGCGCCTGCTGGAACGGCGTAGACACCCCGATACTCAACTTGGACGCCAACGAGCGCGTTGGCTTGGGATCAGGATTGTCCGCGTCCGTTAGGGTCTTCCAGGCCTCGGCGTCAAACGGTGGTTCCTCCAGTTGGATCAGCTTGTAGCGCCCCATCAGCGGCGTCGGCGACCAGTAGTAGAACAACACCGGCTTGCCCCGACGGATCGACGAAGCGATCTCGGCATCCAGGGCCGCGCCCGAGCCACTGCGGAAGTTCACGTAGCTGTCATCCAGGCCGTAAGCCTTGAGCTTTTGTTTGTTGACCACTTCCGAGGTCCAGCCGATGGGGCTGTTGAGAAAGCGCCCCTTGCCAGGGGATTCGGGGTCCTTGAACACGTCCTTGTAGCGCGCCAGGTCTTTCACGCTCTTGAGGTCCGGCGCCAGGGGCTTGATGCCTTTGGCGGGGTCACCCTTGACCACGTATTCGGGCACCCACCAGCCTTCGGTTGCGCCCTTGACCGTATCGCCCAGGCCGACCACCTTGCCTTCAGCCTCGGCCTTGACCCACACCGGACTGCGGCCGGCCCATTCTTCGCCGATCACCTGGATATCGTTCTTCGCCAGGGCGGTTTCCAGGGTAATGGTGGTGCCCGGCAAGGTGTCGGTGGGCAAATCGTAGCCCTTCTCGACAATCACCCGCAGCACTTCGGTGATCAGGCTGCCGCTTTCCCAGTTCAGGTCGGCAAAATGGACCGGCGCCTCGGCGGCGCGGGCCGACAGCGTCGTGACTGAAAGCCCCAGGGTGGCCAGGGACGCAGCCAACAGCATTTTCATTCCTTTCATGCCTTCGCACCTCGCGTTATCGCAGCCAATGGCAGGCGGCTTTGCTGCGTATGCGCGAAGCCTCTGAATAGTTAAGTCAACTCAACTGTAGTAGAGGTTCCGCACAGCGGGTGTTTGAAGTAATGGGTGCTTATTCGCTGGCCTTGAAGGTCACCAGTTCACCCTTGCGCCATTTGGCGGCTTTGCCGGTCACGGCCTTCAGGGTTTTGGTCAGGCCTTCCCGCAGTTGCTCATTGGCGGCAAACACCAGCATCACGCTGTGGCCTTCCTTGAACACGATGCCCTGGCCCTCGGCCGAGGACACAAAGGCATAGTCGCCCAGGCCATAGACAGTCAACTTGATGTCACGGAACTTCAATTCGAACTTGCCGCCTTCGCGGCTGGGCAACACCGCCGCGCGGAAGTGATCGCCGACCTTGAGTTCCAGGCGAGGCTTGTCATCGACCACCATCGCCGCTTCGGTGTCGATTTCGGCGATGTAGATGCCTTCCGGCGTCTGCTCGGTGATGTAAACGAAACGGGATTGAAACTGTTTGACCAACTTTGCGCGCAAATCACCCAGCACGAACAACGCGTGCATATCCAGATTACTGACTGCCAAGGAAACGCCCCCACATCGAAAAGAGCGCTGTCCGCCAGAGCGGGCAGCACAAAAAAACGGCCGTTATGGCACGGTTGCATCACTGATTTGAAAAAAACTGAAGAAGAGACCGCTGTCGCCCCATAACACCCGTACAGACATCCCCGAAGACCTTGTGCAAGGTCCTCACGCACCACAGGAGATCACAGGTTTACTGGCCCGAGAATACGGACCGACCCACTTCAGAGAATAACCCAGTTAAAAATGCCGTTTTCCGACACGCCAGCACAAATTAACACGCGGTCATGGAACCGGGCGATAGCCGCCGACGACAATACTAAAACAGCAACACCGATCAAAACCACCCAAAACGCTGCAATCAAGTCATCCGGTTCTACCGAAAAGGAGCAGGTCATGCAACGATCAGCCTACAACGCGATGCCTTCGCACACCCACTCATCTCGTCAGGACGGTGTTCAATACTACCGTTTGAATGGCTTTGATGGGTACTCGGATTCGGTGCTTTACCAAGTCGTACCTGCCGGCAGAAATTTCTTCCACATCCGCGAAGTGCTCAGCGGCCGCATAAAAGGCTTTCGCAGTGACCATGTCAAGGCCTGTGAACTGGCAAAACAACTGGAAGCCGGGTTGTGAGCCCGCCACGGCGCTATCGTTTCGTCAGCCCGATCACTTAACTGCGCCGCCGCCCCTTAACAACTGCCATACTGGCCCGTCCACCGAAGTTGGCGCCCTGTGCGGGCAGGCTTCACCAGTGCAGTTATTTCCAGGGGAAGGCTTTACGTGACGGAATTTGATATCGGCGAATTTTTCATCCATGGCGATGCAAGGGAGGTAGACGGTGAGTTCCAGGCGGTGATCGTAATGCGCGCCAAGCCACCGTTGAACACTGTCACCACCCACCAAGTGGAAAAAGACCGCTGGTTCAAAACCGCCGATGCCGCCGCCATGGCTGCAAAAGAGGCCGCGAAGGATCTGAAAGCGGCAGTGGATTCCGGCGCGCTGACCTCCTGAGAATCCAATAGAACTCTGCCGCCTGCCAAGCCTCCCATGCAGACAGACCTGAACTGCATGGAGAATATGATGGACACCACGACCCCTACGCTTGAGACACTGTTTGATCAGTTGGGCCTGGATTCCAGCCAGGAAGCAATCGAGCGTTTCACGGCCGAGCACCGCCTGCCGGATGATGTGAAACTGATCGACGCACCTTTCTGGACCGAGCAACAGGCGAGTTTCCTGAGGGAGCAATTACACGTAGACGCCGAATGGGCGCCGGCGGTCGATGACCTCAATGCATTGCTGCACGAAACGCCGGTCGTTTGATTCAATCCAGGCTGCCTGACGCTTGCAGGCGCATCCGCCAGACAGCCCTCCTCCCCTACCTTGCGCCTTTGACTGTCTCAGGCTTATAACCGAGGCGCAAGCCGCCCCAATGCCGGCCCTTGACCATGATCGGCACCGACAGATCGTGCATCAATTCCCCGGTGTCGCGGGTGTAGGTTTGCAGCAAGACGGCCTGTTGATGGCTACCGCAGCGAATCCCGGTGCGGTCTTCGAACTTGCGTTTGGTACGGTTCTGCACCGCATCCACTTGGGCATCGCCCGTCAGCGCCTGGGAAAACTCTTTGTTGTGCGTCGGCACATAGCCCTGAGGCGTGCAGGCAATGGCAAACACCAACCCTTCATGCCGTGGCAGCAGCGCCTCCTGGATCGCCGGCAATACCTGGTCGGTGTAACCGTCAAACCGCGTGTGGTATTTGCTCGGGTGGGTGTTGGCAATCGGCGTATAGCTGCGGTCGAACAGGTCATCCAGGCTGATGCGGTTCTGTTGCACATCGGCTTCGAACTGCGCGGCAATCTGCTCGCGCCTTCGCGGGCCAGGTCATAGATACGCTGGTGATAGTCATCCAGCCCGACTGCCGCCAGGCGCTCGCTGATGGTTTCAGCCTGGCCTTCCATCTGCACGGCAGCGTCGGCCAGTTGACGGGTTTGCTGGTCACTGATGGTCAAGTCGCTGCGCATCTGCTCCACCGCATGGAACAGGCTGTCGAGCTGGGTGCGATTGGTGTCGGTGCCCTGGGCGATTTCATTGACCTGGCCTTCCACGTCCGCCGCCAGGCTGGCGATGCTCTGCAAGTGCCCTCCGGCGTGCTCCACCTGCTCCACGCCGGTGTGCAGGTCCGCCGAGAGCTGGCGAATCTGCTCGACCACTTGGGCGGTGCGTTGCTGGATGTCCGCCACCATCACCCCGACCTCATCCGTGGCCGTCGCCGTACGGCCCGCCAGCCCACGCACCTCATCCGCCACCACGGCAAACCCGCGCCCATGTTCACCGGCCCGCGCCGCTTCAATGGCCGCGTTGAGCGCAAGCAGGTTGGTCTGGCTGGCGATGGACTGGATCACCAGGGTCACCCGCTGGATTTCCTCACTGCGCTGGCTCAAGGCTTCGATCAGTTCACGGCTGGCGTTGGCGCGCTCGCTGAGCTGGTGCATGCGGGTGATCGATTGGGCCAGCACTTCGCGGCCTTCAAGGCTGCGCTGGTGAGCCTGGCTGGCGGCCCCGAGGGCCTGGCGACTGAGTTGGGCAGTGACCTTTTCGGTGCCGATCATGACTTCGGCACTGTCGACAATCTGCTTGGCCGCGCTTAACTGCGACTGCAAGCGAGCCGCCAATTGCTTGACCGAATAGGCCACGCCGGCAGCGGACAATGCGTTGTGGCTGGTGGTATGGGACAGGTTGCGCGTCAATTCGCCGATGGCATCGGCCGTGTCGGCAGACGCCACAACAGGCGTATGGCTTTTCAGGCGAGGCAGCCAGATCACCAGCAACACCAGGGGCAGGCACAGGTACAGCGGCAGGCTGGCGAACCCAAGGCCCAGCACGATCAGCACCAGGGCGGTGCTTTGCGCCAGCGGTATCAACCAAGCGGGCAACCTGTGCGCCGCCGCTCGCGGTGGCACTGCTGCGCCTATCAGAGATCCGTCTCCAGCCATGTTCGTTACCCCCTGCTTGTCGTTATTGTCGCTGCATTAAACGCCACTATCGGGCCATTATCCATGGGCCTTTAGTGGGGTAGCGTGCAACGGATCAATAGAGCGGGCGTAACGGGTCTTTCCCTGAGGGACCGTGCGGCGATCCCCCAGCTTTACCGCATCAGGCTTGACGCTGGTGCTTGTCGATCTGCTCGTGACGCTCTTGCGCTTCGATGCAGTATTTGGTGGTCGGGCTGATCAGCAGGCGCTTGAGGCCGATAGGCTCGCCGCTGTCGTCGCACCAGCCAAAGGAATCTTCCTTGATGCGCTCCAGGGCGCGCTCAAGCTGCGGCAGCATGCGCTGGTCGCGATCAATGGCATTGACCAGCCAGGTACGCTCTTCTTCCACCGAAGCGGCGTCGGCCGGATCGGCCGGAGTGTCCAGGCTTTCAATGGCGATACGGTTCTGTTCAATGCGCTCGTGGTGTTCCACTTTCATGTCCTGCAGCAACTTCTCGAAAAAAGCGTGCTGTTCGGCATTCATGTAGTCATCCGCCGGCATGGCCAGCAACTTTTCCTTTGTCATTGATTTCTCTATAAAAAATACGTGCATTAAGGCGAATAAGGGAGCGTTCCGGCTGACCTTTGCAGGTCTCGGAAAGGCGCCGTCCATTTCAAGCGCCACCCGGCACTCAATTTACGAGGGGCGGCAGTCTAAGGCCGACTTGAGGGCGCAGCAACTGAAAAGACAGGCAATTTTTCCGAGATAACCCCCAAAAGCACCAGGACGGGCTCGGCGAATGGTTATCGGAGTGCGTTTATAGCAAGAAATTCACTGCAGTGGAGCTATATAGAAGACAAACGGTTGTTCAATCCGCCAGCAATACATAACGCCAAGTCCAGGGAAGAAAGGCTTTAGCTGGCAACACTGCGTCTTTGCAGTGGAAAAAGGAGTTTTCATGAGCCACATCATCTCCCCGCCGGCGCACGCGGTCGCTGCCCGGTTCGCCTCTCGCCCGACCCTGGCCAGCGTCGCCCGCCAACAGTTGGACGCCGCCTTAGCGCAAGCCTATCCAAACCTTTCCATTGACCTTACGCGCACCCAACTGGCGGTGCCGGTCAGCGCTGGCGGCTGGGCACTGCACCCGTTGATGCCGCGCGTGCTGGCCTTTCTCGCCGGCGATGCGGCGCTGGGTCTGCAGGACAACGATGGGCGCCCGTGTTTTCTCACCGACCATCCACCCATCCGGCTGAAACAGGCCGACGGGCAACCGCTTGATATGGCAAGGGTTGAAGACCTGATCAAGACCCTGCCCTGGACCTTGCCGATCGCGCTGCAAAACGCCCTGGCCGAGTATTGGCGCCAGGCGCCGGACGGCGATCGCTCGCGATGGCGCTGGCTCAGTGAGGTGCTTGCCGACACCCTCACCTTCTGCGCGGCCCATCAGGCAGACCTGACGAGCACTGAGCGCGAGAGGCTCTATCAACTTGTCAATGAGCCCGTCAGCGCGCATCGCATCGAACGCTTCGCTTCCGACGCAGTGCACCTGTATTTCCCCTATGCCACCCTCACCGACGGCAATCGCACGCAACGTGTGCTGGGGCCAGACCTGCTGATAGTGTGCCCGGTCAACGGTCGTCCCCAGGCATTGCTGTGCCCGCCGGCGGGCCACTGTCAGCGCTTTGCCAGCGCCGATGCCGCCTTGCAAGCCTGGGCCGGGCGGGCCACGCAAGACCGCACAGCCGGGCAGATCACTCTGCACCGTTTCGAACCGGACGCTGATGTGTTCGAGACCCAGGCCGCCATCATGCTTGAACAGCACTTGCAACAACTCCAGGCCCTGAAGCTCCCCGCCACCCAGGGACTCGACACCTTGCAAGCGGTGTACCGGCAGATCACCGAGCCAGCCAACGCGCTGTCCGCCGACCCGATCGCCAACCAAGGGCTGCTCGCGACGTTGCGCCCCCTGGCACCGCGCTGGCTGCAACAGGCCTCGGCGACCGACCAGGCGCGGTACCGTCACTACAGCCTGGCCCTGGCCTGCGCCAAAAAACGCAGTGAAGGGCTGACGTTTCTCAGTGACATCCCCGATCTCCGCACCTTCACCCACGCCGCGCTGTGCAAATGGCTACAGGCACAAGACCTCAACGCCACCCCTCCCGACCCTGACGACCTGCTGCTCACCTTTAACGTGGCGGCCGGTTACCCAGGCGGCGCGGGCTTTGTCGAGCCGGTGCGGATGAGCCTGACCGACCTGGCGATCCGCAACCTGCAAGGCCGCCCGCGTGGGCAACTGACCCTCAAGCACCGCCACGACACCCCATTGCCCGCGTGGCTGACGCCCGACGCCATCACCAGCGGCGACGGGCTTATCCAAAGCGTTGACATCGGCAAGACCTACCCGCAACTGCTCAAGTCCAAGTTGCTTGGCGATAATGAGGCGGTGCGCCAGCGGGAACGGCGCTTCGCCGCGCACACCGTCGTGCAACTGCCCCTGCAGGCCCTGGAACTGCGTCTCAAGGCCGAGCAAGGGTTCACGGCCCGAGGCGCCGCCTGCGTCGCGGCATTGGTTGCCAGCCAGACCTCGGAGCGCCAGGTCGATGGCAATCCCATAGTGATCCGGCATTTGACGCTGGTGCGCAAACCCCAGGCCAGCCCCGACATCGTGGCCAACATGTATGTCATCGAGGCCGAGGACAGCCGGGTCGGGCCGCATATTCTCTACCGTCCGCTGTACACCGACAGCCTGCGTGAATTTGCCGACCGCGCGCACTTGCTTGCCGCGATTGCCAGCGCGGGCGATCTGCAGGACAGCGTATTGACCTGGCTGTCCGACGGCGCGCGGCCGATTTATGCCAATGGCGGCTTTCAGCAACCGCACTACGTACGATTCGGCATCGGTGATGAGTTTGAACGGCCCGAGATCCCGCAGCCGGCGACCCTGGGCAGCGACGGCGCCAGCGACGAATTGCTGCAATGCCTGGCCAACGGCCAACTGATGGCGTACCTGTACGGCGCCAACGCACGGGCACTGGTCGACCAGGCGGAGCGCGAGTCGGTGTCCAATGCCGAAAGCCGTTGGGCCGTGTTCCTTGAGGGCGCCGGCCTGCTGTTCAACAGCTTGCTGCTGCCGTTGGCGCGCGGCCCGCTGATGGCGGCCGGCTGGTTGCTCAGCCTGATGACCGCCGCCAGCCGCGACATCCCTGGCCTTGCCAG
>JAFHKH010000382.1 GCA_016937595.1 Pseudomonas cedrina subsp. fulgida
GCCCGCTCCCACATTTGACGCTCTGTGTTGCTCACATTCAGTTCACCTGCTAAACCTTCCTTCATTGCCAATGACAAGGAAGCAGCGCATGTCAATCGAGTCAGAAGTCTCCCTGGACGGGAAGAAGTTGACGATCGCCATCAAGGGCCGGTTCGATTTCGGCAGTCACCAGAAATTTCGTGAGGCCTACGAGCGGTTCTATAAGGTGCCTGAAACCTATGTCGTCGACTTGAAGGAAGCCACCTACATCGACAGTTCGGCCTTGGGCATGCTCCTGTTGCTGCGGGACCACGCCGGTGGCGATAGGTCAGATGTCAGGTTGATCAACAGCAACCCTGACGTGTGCAAGATCCTCGCGATCTCCAACTTCGACAAGCTGTTCGACATCAAGTGAGCGCCCTGGCCCCCCTCGAGACGCTGACCATCCTGATCGCCGAAGACAGCGCCGCCGACCTTCTGCTGCTGTCGACCATCGTGCGCCGCCAGGGGCATCAGGTGCTCACCGCCACCAACGGCGAGCAAGCCGTTGAAATATTCGCCCGCGAGCGTCCGCAACTGGTGTTGATGGACGCCTTGATGCCGGTGATGGATGGCTTCGCCGCCGCGCGATGGATCAAGCAACTGGCCGGTGAAGCGCTGGTTCCCATCATCTTCCTCACCTCGTTGCGCGAAAGTGCCGACCTGGCCGAGTGCCTGGATGCCGGCGGCGATGACTTTTTGCCCAAGCCCTACAACCCGTTGATCCTGGCGGCCAAGATCAATGCCATGGACCGTTTGCGTCGGTTGCAGGCCACGGTCCTGGAGCAGCGTGACCTGATCGCCAAGCATCACGACTATCTGCTGCACGAGCAGCGGGTGGCCAAGGCGGTGTTCGATAAGGTCGCGCATTCGGGCTGCATCAATGCCGCACCGAACATCCGCTACTTGCAATCGCCTTATGCGCTGTTCAACGGCGACTTGCTGTTGGCGGCCTATACGCCTTCCGGTGACATGCGCGTGCTGCTCGGCGATTTCACCGGGCACGGCCTGCCGGCCGCGGTGGGTGCCATGCCCCTGGCGGAAGTGTTCTACGGCATGACCGCCAAGGGCTACGGCCTGGCGCAGACCCTGCGCGAGATGAACGCCAAGCTCAAGCGCATCCTGCCGGTGGACATGTTCTGCTGCGCCACGCTGTTGTGCCTGAGCACGCAGCGGCGGACGGTGGAGGTGTGGAATGGCGGCATGCCTGAAGGCTACGTGCATGAAATTGCCACCGGCCAGCGCACGCCGCTGGAATCGCGGCATTTGCCGTTGGGCGTGCTGTCGGCCGAGGCCTTTGATGACCGCACCGAAGTCTGGCCCATGGCCCTGGGCGACCGGGTGTTCCTGCTCTCCGACGGTGTGCTGGACACCGCCGACCCCAATGATCAGTTGTTTGGCGCAGAGCGCTTGCAGCAGGTGTTTGCCGCCAATCGCGAGCCTGATCGGTTATTTGATGAGATCGAGCAGGCCCTGGCGGCGTTTCGAGGTGAGGCGCGGGATGACGTGAGCATGGTGGAAATCACCCTGCAAGCCGGCCAGTCGCTTCGCGCGGCGGGGCCGTTATACGCCGACAGCGGGCAGTCGTCCCCGCTGAACTGGTCGGCGAACTTCGAGTTTCGCGCCGAAACCTTGAAGCGCTACAACCCGTTGCCGTACCTGCTGCAAATGCTGCTGGAGGTCCACGGTCTGCGTGAGCAGAGCGGGGCGCTCTACAGCGTGATGGCCGAGCTGTATTCGAATGCGCTGGAACATGGCGTGCTGGGCCTGGATTCGCGGCTCAAGCGCGATGCCGAGGGGTTTGCCGAGTATTATCGCCAGCGCAATGAGCGCCTGGCGCAATTGAGCAGTGGCCACGTGCGCGTGCAGGTGCAGGTGCTGCCGACGGAGGGGGGCGGCCGCCTGAGCCTGTGTATCGAAGACAGCGGGCCGGGCTTTGACGTGGAACACGTGCTGGCGCAGCCGCTGGACATCGACCGTTTGTCTGGCCGGGGCCTGAGCCTGGTGCGCCAGCTGTGCAGCGTTGTACGCTGGTCTGAGGGCGGGCGCCGTGTCTGCGTGGAGTTTTCCTGGGAGGCTCTGGCATAATCCACCGATTCTTGATCAAGGAGCGAACAAGTGGTTGATCTACATCTGGACCCCGACGTGTTGTCGAGTTTGCAGGACGTCATGGAAGGCGAGTATCCCAAGCTGCTCGATACCTTTCTTGATGATTCCCAGAAGCGCGTCGAGGCTTGCGCAAGGCGCGCGATGACGCCAAGGCGTTGGGGCAGATCGCGCATAGCTTCAAGGGCAGCAGTGGAAACCTCGGGGCGGTGCGGCTGGAGCAGTTATGTCAGCGCCTTGAAGCGGAGTCCGCCGGCGCCACTGCGGACCTGGGGGCGTTGGTGGATCAGATTGATCATGAGTTTGCGTTGGTCAGGCCGCTGTATGAGTCGGAGCGCCGACGCTTTCAGCTCTGACCCAATGATCGTTCCTACGCTCTGCGTGGGAATGCATCCCGTGACGCTCCGCGTCACCTTGCGCAAGACCTGAGGCATTTGACCGCCGTTGGACGCGGAGCGTCCGGGGCAGCATTCCCACGCGGAGCATGGGGAACGATCAACCTGGCCCGACTCTTGCTCTATGTCTTCGTACTGCATCCCCGATCCCCATGCAGTGGAGACCTTTACCTATGCCAGTCGCCCCGAATTCGCTCCTTCAGGCTGCCCCTGCGGCCAAGCCTCAAGCGCCCGCCGTCAACCCTCCGGCAGCGGCTGCGGACCCACGGGACAAGGGCCCTGGCTTCGCTCAAGTGTTTGCCGGCCAGGGTCCCAAGCCCACCGCCAAGACCGATGACAGCGCGGCCAAACCCACGCGGGACAAGCCGGCCGACGCCAGCGTCAAGCCGGTGGCGGGCAACGCCAAGCCTGCCGCCGGTACGCCAGCGGTTGCCGATAGCGGCAATACCTTGCCTGCCAGCCCCCCGGCCAAGACCGATGACACTGCCAGCAGTGACGACGACGCAGCTGTCGACCCGAGCCTGGTACAACTGCCCCCGACTGACCCGGTGGTCGACCCCGCATTGATGGCCGCCGTCACCCCGGTGGCCGTGCCGGTTGCGGTGGAAACGCCGGTGCCCGTCGCGACCACGGACGACAAGGCCCTGCCGCCGGTGGCAGCGCCGATCACGGCGGCCGAGCCGGCCAAGCCGACCTTCGATCCGCAAGCCGACCCCTGGACGCCATGCCGGCTGTACGCCTGGCGATGGAGCAGGGCGGGCACGTGTCGGCCAGCAGCCAGGCAACGGCGAAAACCGCGCCGCCGTCGACTCTGGATCAACCGACTGCGCGCAGAACTTCGCAGCCGGCATGGCCACCATGGTCGACCAGCAAGCCACCAAGGACAGCACTGACCAGGGCGCGACAAGGCCTTCGGCGGGCTGATCGAAGAGGGGCTCAAGGACCTGAAGGGCGCCGCCAGCGACACCCGCATCGACGACTTCGCCAATCGCCTGGCCGCGCTGACCCAGGCCGCCACGCCGAAAACCGCCAATGCCTTGCCGCCGGTCGCCAACGCTCCGTTGGCCATGCACCAGAGCGGCTGGACCGACGAGATCGTCAACCGCGTGATGTACCTGTCCAGCGCCAACCTCAAGTCGGCGGAGATCCAGTTGCAACCGGCCGAACTCGGCCGCCTGGATATCAAGGTCAACATGACCGCCGACCAGCAGGCCCAGGTCAACTTCATGAGTGCGCACCCGGTGGTGCGTGAGGCGTTGGAAAGCCAGTCCGGCCGCTTGCGGGAAATGTTTGCCCAGCAGGGCATGGGGCAAGTGGATGTGAATGTGTCCGACCAGTCCCGTGGCCAGGAGCAACAACAGCAGGCCCAGACCCGTGGCGTGAGCGGCAGCGGTGGACGCGGTGGCGATAACGGCGACAGCGGCAACGCCATTGACGTGGCTGAAGCCGTGACGCCGGTGACCGCCAGTGTGATCGGCTCCAGCGCCGTCGATTACTACGCCTGATTCAAACCCTGCACAGGCCTGAATGTGGGAGCGGCTTGCTCGCGAATGCGGTGTATCCGTCAGCACATCTATAACTGACCCACCGCTTTCGCGAGCAAGCCCGCTCCCACAAGGGACCTGTTGTGTGGCGAATTTCCTGGTCCTCTTACCGATATCCCAGACAACTCTGGCATAACACTTGCTCTTGCCTTCCCGTAGATCTATGAATCCCCGAATAGTGACGGATTATTGGCATGGCGAAGAGCGACGACGCAGCAGCAAAACCACCCGCGGGCAAAGGCAAGCTCAAGCTTATCCTGATGATAGTCGTGGGCCTGCTCCTGGCCATCGGCGCCTCGGTGGGCGGCACCTGGTACATCATGCACAGCAGCGCCGCCAAACCGGCGCCCGCCGCCGAAACCGCCACTAACGTCAAGCAACCGGCAATCTTCGAGCCGATGCTTCCGGCCTTTGTCGCCAACTTCAATCAGAACGGCCGTCAACGCTACCTGCAGGTGAGCATCACCTTGCTGGCGCGTAACCAGTCGGACCTGGATGCCCTCAAGGTGCATATGCCAGTGATCCGCAACAACCTGGTGATGCTGTTCTCAAGCCAAGGCTTCGACACACTCGCCACGCCGGTGGGCCAGGAAATGCTGCGTCAGAAGGTCACCGCCAGCGTGCAGGAAGTGGCCCAGAAGGAACTCGGCAAAGTCGTGGTCGAGCAGGCGCTCTTCACTAACTTCGTATTGCAGTAGGATCACGACATGGCCGTGCAAGACCTGCTGTCCCAGGATGAAATCGACGCGCTGTTGCATGGCGTCGACGATGGTCTGGTACAGACCGAAATAATCGCCGAGCCCGGCAGCGTCAAAAGTTATGACCTGACCAGCCAGGACCGTATCGTGCGGGGACGCATGCCGACCCTGGAGATGATCAACGAGCGTTTCGCCCGCTACACCCGCATCAGCATGTTCAACATGCTGCGCCGTTCGGCGGATGTGGCGGTGGGCGGCGTGCAGGTGATGAAGTTCGGCGAGTATGTGCACTCGCTGTACGTGCCCACCAGCCTCAACCTGGTCAAGATCAAGCCGCTGCGCGGCACCGCGCTGTTCATCCTCGACGCCAAGCTGGTGTTCAAGCTGGTGGACAACTTCTTCGGCGGCGACGGTCGTCACGCCAAGATCGAAGGCCGTGAATTCACCCCCACCGAACTGCGGGTGGTGCGCATGGTGCTGGAGCAAGCCTTCATCGACTTGAAGGAAGCCTGGCAGGCGATCATGGAAGTCAGTTTCGAGTACATCAACTCGGAAGTGAACCCGGCCATGGCCAACATCGTCGGGCCCAGCGAAGCCATTGTGGTGTCCACGTTCCACATCGAACTCGATGGCGGCGGCGGCGACCTGCACGTGACCATGCCCTACTCGATGATCGAGCCGGTGCGCGAGATGCTCGACGCCGGTTTCCAGTCCGACCTGGACGACCAGGATGAACGTTGGGTCAAGGCCCTGCGCGAAGACCTGCTGGACGTCGACGTGCCGCTGAGCGCCACCGTGGCCCGGCGTCAGTTGCGCCTGCGCGATATCTTGCACATGCAGCCGGGCGACATCATTCCGGTCGAATTGCCGGAAGAAATGATCATGCGCGCCAACGGTGTGCCGTCATTCAAGGTCAAGCTGGGTTCCCACAAGGGCAACCTGGCGCTGCAAGTGGTGGAACCGATCAACCGTCGGTGATGCACCCTAATTTATTTATGAATGTTTGCTCCGCCGAGGACATGTAATGGCTACCGAACACGAAAACACTTCCGCCGAAGACCAGGCCCTGGCTGACGAATGGGCGGCTGCCCTGGAAGAAACCGGCGATGCTGGCCAGGATGACATCGACGCGCTGCTGGCCGCCGACGCCGCAACTGCGCCGGCCGGCAACCGTCTGCCCCTGGAAGAATTCGGCGGCGTGCCGAAGAACAACGACCCGGTGACCCTCGATGGTCCGAACCTGGATGTGATCCTCGATATTCCGGTGTCGATCTCCATGGAAGTCGGCAGCACCGAAATCAACATCCGCAACCTGCTGCAACTCAACCAGGGGTCGGTGATCGAACTGGATCGCCTGGCCGGTGAGCCGCTGGACGTGTTGGTCAACGGCACGCTGATCGCCCACGGTGAAGTGGTCGTGGTCAACGAGAAGTTCGGCATCCGCCTGACGGACGTGATCAGCCCGAGCGAACGCATCAAGAAGTTGCGCTGATATGAAACGGTTGCTGGTGGCTCTTCTTGTCGCACTGCCGTTGGACGCCTGGGCAGCGGAGCCGGTGGCTCAGGCTGCGGCCGCGCCTGTCGTGGGCAGTGTCGGCGGGCAACTGACCCAGTTGGTGCTCGGCCTGTTGCTGGTGGTCGGCTTGATTTTCGCGCTGGCCTGGCTGATGCGCCGCGTACAGAACGCGGGGCCGGGCAACGGCCAAGTGATCGAGATGATCGGCTCCCGTGCCCTCGGCCCCCGTGATCGGCTGGTGCTGGTGCAAGTGGGCGAGGAGCAGATTCTGCTCGGCATCACCCCTGGCCGTATCACCCCGTTGCACGTGCTCAAGACTCCGGTGGACGTGGCCGAGACCAAGGCCGCCACGCCAGAATTCGCCCAGCGCCTGATGGAGTTGCTGGGCAAGGATCAGAAGGATAAGAAGTAATGCGCGTTTTATTGGCGCTCATGCTGTTGCTGGCCGCGCCGCTGGCGTTTGGCGCCGACCCGTTGTCGATCCCGGCGATCACCCTGGGCACCAACGCGGCAGGGGCGCAGGAGTATTCGGTCAGCCTGCAGATCCTGCTGATCATGACCGCGCTGAGCTTCATCCCGGCGTTTGTCATGCTGATGACCAGCTTCACGCGGATCATCATCGTGTTCTCGATCCTGCGCCAGGCCCTGGGCCTGCAGCAGACACCGTCGAACCAGATCCTCACCGGCATGGCCCTGTTCCTGACGATGTTCATCATGGCGCCGGTGTTCGACAAGGTGAACCAGCAAGCGCTGCAGCCGTACCTGGCGGAAACCATCACCGCCCAGGTGGCGATCGACCGCGCCCAGGGGCCGATCAAGGACTTCATGCTGTCGCAGACCCGTTCCAGCGACCTCGAGCTGTTCATGCGCCTGTCCAAGCGCACCGACATCGCCACGCCGGACCAGGCGCCGCTGACCATCCTGGTGCCGGCGTTCGTCACCTCCGAATTGAAGACTGCGTTCCAGATCGGCTTCATGATTTTCATCCCGTTCCTGATCATCGACCTGGTGGTGGCGAGCGTGCTGATGGCCATGGGTATGATGATGCTCTCGCCGCTGATCATTTCGCTGCCGTTCAAGATCATGCTGTTTGTGCTGGTGGACGGCTGGGCGCTGATTATCGGCACCCTGGCCGGCAGTTTCGGCGGGGTATAGGGCGATGACACCCGAAGTAGCGGTCGACCTGTTTCGCGAAGCGCTGTGGCTGACCACCATGATGGTCGCGGTGCTGGTGATCCCCAGCCTGTTGGTGGGCCTGCTGGTGGCGATGTTCCAGGCCGCGACGCAGATCAACGAACAGACCCTGAGCTTTCTGCCGCGCCTGCTGGTGATGCTGGTCACGCTGATCGTGGCCGGCCCGTGGCTGGTGCAGACTTTCATGGAATACATCCTGCAGTTGTACGGCAGTATTCCGCAGTTGATCGGCTGACCCGATGCAGTCCTTGCTGGCATTGACCGACACGCAGATCAGCACGTGGGTGGCTTCTTTCATCCTGCCGCTGTTCCGCGTCACGGCGATGTTGATGGCCATGCCGGTGTTCGGCACGACCCTGGTACCCCGGCGCGTGCGCCTGTACTTCGCGGTGGCGATCACCGTGGTGATCGTGCCGGGGTTGCCGCCGATGCCGCCGGTCAACGCCATTGATTTGAGCGCGTTGCTGTTGATTGCCGAGCAGATCCTGATCGGCACACTGATGGGCTTTTCTCTCTCGCTGTTTTTCCAGGCCTTTGTGATCGCCGGGCAGATTATCTCGGTGCAGATGGGCATGGGCTTTGCGTCGATGGTCGACCCTACCAACGGCGTCTCGGCGGCGGTGATCGGGCAATTCCTGACCATGCTGGTGACCCTGCTGTTCCTGGCCATGAACGGCCATCTGGTGGCCTTTGAGGTGATGACCGAGAGCTTCACCACCTTGCCGGTGGGATCGGGGCTGGTGGTCAACCATCTCTGGGAAATCGTCGGGCGCCTGGGCTGGGTGTTCGGCGCCTCGCTGTTGCTGGTGCTGCCGGCGATCACGGCGTTGCTGGTGATCAACATTGCCTTTGGCGTGATGACCCGCGCGCGCCGCAGTTGAACATCTTTTCCATCGGTTTCCCGCTGACCCTGGTGCTGGGCATGTGGATTTTCTGGGTCGGCCTGGCTGACATTCTCAATCAGTATCAACCGCTGGCGACTGACGCCCTGCAGTTCTTACGTGATCTGGCACGGGCGCGCTGAGCCATGGCCGAGAGCGAGAGTGGTCAGGACAAAACAGAAGACCCCACGGAGAAACGCAAAAAGGACTCCAGGGAAAAGGGCGAGATTGCGCGCTCCAAGGAACTCAATACCGTCGCCACCATGATGGCCGGCTCCGGTGCTTTGCTGATCTACGGTGGCGGCCTGGCGCTGGACTTGATGGAGTTGATGAAGCACAACTTCGCCTTGCCCCGCGAAGTGCTGCTCAACCCTGACGCCATGGGCCAGTACCTGCTGCACTCGGGCAAGATCGCGCTGCTGGCGGTGCAGCCGATCCTGATCACCTTGTTGCTGGCCGCGCTGATCGGCCCGGTCGCCCTCGGCGGCTGGTTGTTTGCCGCCGGCAGCATGGCGCCCAAATTCAGCCGCATGAACCCCGGCGCCGGCTCAAGCGCATGTTTTCCGCCAAGGCCCTGATGGAGCTGCTCAAGGCCCTGGCCAAATTTATCCTGATTCTGTTTGTGGCGCTGGCGGTGTTGTCCTCC
>JAFHKH010000383.1 GCA_016937595.1 Pseudomonas cedrina subsp. fulgida
CCGCTCCCACAGGTTTAATTGCCAGCGGCCTTGAGGCATTTGAGCGCCTTGAAATCGCTGCGTACGCCGTCGATTTTTTGCGTGAGCTTCTGCCGTTGCTGCACGCTGCTTTCAGCCATCAAATCGACAATCAGGCTGCGCGCCGCCGCTTCTGTGCGCGCATAGGCCGCGCGATATTGCGGCGTCCACAGGCTTTCCCGGTCCACCAGCAGTGGCTGCATTTTCTGCGGGAAGTCGGTGCTGCGACGCTGCCGCACGGCGTCGATAAACTGCGCCTGCCAGTTCGCGCGGTTACCGATCCATTCCTTATTCTGATCCCCCAATGCGATGGACCACGCCGTCACTCGATCCCGCTGGCTGTTACTCAACGGGCCGATCCAGGCATCCAGGCGTTTGTTCATACGATCTGCGCGCTCCTTGATCTGCTGCGCGAGAGGCGGCTTGAGGAATTCGTCCTGGCGCTTGCGCAAATCCTTGGCCAGGGCGTCGTTCATGTCTTTTACCTGTTGGTCATCCAGCCCCTGCAGCAGTTCGATGGCCGACGGGGTGATCTCACGGGCGACTTCGGCGATGGCTTGCTTGGCTTCGACGGTGCGGGCCTGCAATGCCGCATCGGTGACCTGGTTGCTGTCGACCATCTGCTGCAGGCGGTCCAGCCAATCCAGGTACCCCGGCAGTTGCGTGGTGCAATGCCAGGCCAGGTGTTCCTTGAGTTTGTCGTTGAACCAGCTCTTCTGCCCGGCGTTCATGTCCAGGTAGTCGTTGAGGGTCCAGGGGATGATCACGTCCAGGTTGCGGTAGGCCAGGCCCACGCGACTGCAGCCGGCCAGCACCAGGCTAAGGCTCAGCAGCAGCACCAGAAGTTTGAGCCGACGTAGCATGGGCGGGTCCTTGCGCAATGGGAGAGTTAACGCATGTGAACCCGCGACGGGGGCGACAGTTCAGCCTGTCAATAAAACGATCGTACGGCCTTCAAGGTCAATAGGCCGTCGCATTGCGAATTGTGTCCGGAGTAGGCCGAGCAATCGCCGCCACTGAGGCTGGAGTCGCTGTAGATCAGGTCCAGGTCGACGCCTTTCCAGGCACGGGAAAGCTGTACCGACCAATCGCTGAAGCTGCTGATGGCGCCACCGTCCACCGAGGTCGGAGTGCCGAGCTGGTGGGTGGTGTACTTCATGCTCACGCCGATGCCGAAGGGCTGGGTGCCGCCAAGGTCGGCGAACAGCGTGCTGTCCTGGCGGTCCGGATCGTGGCTGAAGGAAACGCCGAAGCGGTTGCCCAGCAGGTTCAGGCCACCGTAGAACGCCTGGCTGTCGAGGGGGCTGAGCTTGGGATAGCTGTAGTGGATCAAACCCACTTCATAGCCCAGGGTCTGGTCGAAGGGCTGTTTGAAGCCCATATAGGAATCGACTTCGAGTGTACTGGCCGCGGACAGGCCCATGTTCGGTGAAAACTGGCCGAAGTACAGGCCGCTGTCGTGGCTCAGGTCCAGCCCGCCATGGAACGCGTCGCTGCCGGGGGCAGTCGGCTTGACCAGCCCCTGGGCCATGCTGCGGCTGGGGGTGGTGCCCAGTTTCAGGTCGAAGTCGCCCAATTCGCGCTGGAAGACCTGCGCATCGGCGAGGGGGCAAGCGGCAAGGACGCTGACCAGGAAAACGCGGGGTTTGAGCATGCTTCACTCCATGAAAAGCGAGGAGCAGTGACGGAGAAAATCGGGCAGACGCCCGTGCTAGACGTGTGCAAGCATACCGACGATTGCCTGGAGGTGAGGCCCGTTCGTCGATTAACGCGATGATCGATGTGCTGCGAGGGGGATTTCGGGATCCAGTCCTAGCGCCTCGAAGGCAAGACGCTTAGGGACCAGGCGTGTTGCGCGGTATTACTTTTTACCCAGGCTGATCTGCTTGGATGGGCCGAAAGTCTGGCCGCTCACGCCCTTGGCAATTTGCTGGATTTCGCCACCGGACTTGAGGAACGCAGCGATCTGGCTGTTGATCGATTCGCTGGTTTCAACGGCTGGAGCTGGCTTTGCTTTGCTGTTGGATGCTTTTACACGCATGGCGGCCACTAACCTGTAGAAAATTAACTTGGCCAGGCATCGTACAGGAAATACTTGACAATTGCTTGGTAAATATCCCCCTGCAACAAGCGCGACGCCCACAAAAAAATCAAACTTCAGGGCTGAAATAATCTTCTAACTTACTGTTTTTATTCGAAACCACGGCGCGACTGCTGTGGCGCCGCCGCGGGGAATCGCGCCGATTCATCGGACGAGCGGGGCGGTGACCGGCACAGTGCCATTGGATCGCCACGCCAGCCCGCGTTTGTGCAGGCGCGCGCGCGTGGCGCTCGCAACTCGGGTAGAATGCCGCCCACGTAATGAGGGTATCTGAAAATGGCTTTGGTCGGGCGCTACAACAGCTTGCAAGTGGTTAAGCACACTAATTTTGGTTTGTACCTGGACGGTGCGCAAGACGGTGAAATCCTCTTGCCTAATCGGTACATCCCTAAAGATATTCCCAGTGAAGATGAAGACTGGCTGAACGTTTTCATTTACCTGGACAGCGATGACAAACTTATCGCCACCACTGAAAAGCCCAAAGTTCAAGTGGGTGAGTTCGCCAGTTTGAAAGTGGTGGAAGTCAACAGTATCGGCGTGTTCCTCGACTGGGGCTTGCCCAAAGACCTGTTGCTGCCCTATTCCGAAGAAAAACGCCAGTTGACCGCAGGCGAATACTGCGTGGTGCACGTCTACCTCGACAAGCACACCAAGCGTATCACCGCCACTGCGCGCCTGGACCGCTACCTCGACAAGACGCCGGCCAATTACCAGGTGGGCCAGGAAGTCGACCTGTTGGTGGCCGAAGCCACCGACATGGGTTTCAAGGCGATCATCAATAACAAACACTGGGGCTTGATCCATAAGAACGAAGTGTTCAAGTTCCTGCGCCCAGGCAAGGAAGAAAAGGGCTTTATCAAAGAAATCCGCGCCGATGGCAATATCAGCCTGAGCCTGCAACCGGTCGGCCAGGAAGCGGCCTCCAGCCTGAACTCGAAGATCCTGGCCAAGTTGCGTGAAAACAATGGCACCTTGCCAGTGAGCGACAAAAGCGACCCCGCCGTGATCAGCAACCTGTTCGGGGTGAGCAAGGGCAACTTCAAGAAGGCGATTGGGGCGCTGTATAAACAGGGCCAGATCGTGATTCACGCGGATCGCATTGAACTAAGCTGAGTGCGCTTTGCTCTTTTGTAGGCGCTCGCTGGCGCCTACAGAGGTTGCAGTCAATGAACAGGAAGTCACTCTTCGCCTACCTTGGCACCCTGCTTGCGTTTCTGGTCCTGGACGGCCTGTGGCTCGGCGTCCTGATGGGGCCGACCTACAAATCCCTGCTGGGGCCGTTGATGCTGGATCAGCCCCGTCTGCTGCCTGCAGTGCTCTTCTATCTGCTTTATGTGTTCGGTTGCGTGGTGTTCGTGGTCTTGCCCAGCGCCAGTTGGCAGCGCGCAGCACGGCTGGGTGCGTTGCTGGGCCTGGTCGCCTATGGCACCTATGACCTGAGTAACTGGGCCACGTTGCAAGGGTGGTCGGCGCGCTTAGCGATCATGGACATGGCCTGGGGCGTCGTTCTCACCGCTTCCTGCTGCACGATAGGTTATCTGTGTGCACAACGAGTGCAGCGATGATTGTGTACAGGATTTATGTGCACCGTTGCTGAGCGTTAGTCCCCTTTCTTAAGGGGTACCACACCCTTTGGAGCGCCATGCCAAAGGGATTGGGTTCAATTGGCACGCATTCTGCTCACCTCCTCGTATACAACTAAGCCGCCTTCCGTATGCACATCCGTGACGCAAGTGCAGGCTGGTATTTCGAGGAGCCCAGCGATGACCGAACAATTGCCCAAAGGCTACAGCCCGCGCCTGTACAACAAGGACCTTGGCCCACTGCCGCAAAAGTGGAACTGGTACAACATCTTCGCCTTCTGGATGAGCGACGTGCATAGCGTCGGCGGTTACGTGTTCGCCGCCAGCCTGTTCGCCCTGGGGCTGGCCAGTTGGCAGGTATTGATCGCTTTGCTGGCCGGTATCTGCATCGTGCAGTTGATCGCCAACCTGGTGGCAAAGCCCAGCCAGCAGGCCGCCGTGCCTTATCCGGTGATTTGCCGCCTGGCATTCGGTGTGTTCGGCGCGAACATTCCTGCGGTGATTCGTGGCTTGATCGCCGTGGCCTGGTACGGGATTCAGACGTATCTGGCCTCAAGTGCCTTGATCATCGTGGTGCTGCGCTTTTTCCCACAGATGGCGGTGTATGCAGAGCCGCATTTTGCAGGGTTGTCGTACCTTGGCTGGTTTGGATTTCTCAGCCTGTGGGTGCTTCAGGCGGCGGTGTTCTGGGCCGGTATGGAGTCTATCCGTCGCTTTATCGACTGGGCGGGCCCGGTGGTGTATGCGGTGATGTTCGCGCTCGCCGGCTGGATCGTGTGGAAGGCTGGCTGGTCGAACATCAGCTTTACCCTGGGGGAAAAATCCCTCTCCGGCTGGCAGGCGTTTGGCCAAGTGATTGTGGCGACGGCGCTGGTGGTGTCGTACTTCTCCGGGCCGACCTTGAATTTTGGTGACTTCAGCCGCTACTGCCGCAGCATGCAGGACGTACGACGCGGCAATTTCTGGGGGCTGCCGGTGAATTTCCTGGCATTTTCCCTGGTCACCGTGGTGATCGTCTCGGGCACCTTGCCGGTGTTTGGTGAGATGCTGCATGACCCGATCGCCACGGTGTCGCGCATCGATAACAGCATGGCGGTGTTGCTCGGTGCCTTTGCCTTCGTGACCGCGACCATCGGCATCAATATCGTGGCCAACTTCGTGTCCCCGGCGTTTGACTTCGCCAACGTCGCGCCGAGCAGGATCAGTTGGCGCGCCGGCGGGATGATCGCCGCCGTGGCCTCGATTTTCATCACGCCGTGGAACCTGTTCAATAACCCGCTGATGATCCATTACACCCTGGATATCCTCGCGGCCTTTATCGGCCCGCTGTTCGGGATTCTGCTAGTGGATTTCTACCTGATCAAAAAACAGAAGATCGACGTGGATGCGTTGTTTGATGACAGCCCGAGCGGGCGTTACTACTTCGATGGCGGCGTGAACTGGACGGCGGTCAAGGCGCTGGTGCCCGCAACGCTGGCCGGCGTCGCGATCACCTTTACCCCGGCCTTGCAGGGCATGGCCAACTTTGCCTGGTTTACCGGCTGTTTCCTGGGTGGGCTGTTTTTCCTGGTGCTTGCGCGGCGAGAGCGGGTTCGCGCGCCACTGCCATTGGTTGCTGGCTGAGCAATACCGCGCCCGCCACGAGCAGGCCGCAACCGGCAATGATCAAGGCCGGTTGCAGGCCACCGCTCAGATGACTGCTCACCGCGGCCAGCAATGGCCCGCTCAACTGGCCGATGGCAAAGCTGGCGGTCAGCAACCCGGTGTTACGCTGGTAGCCGTGGGGGGGCCACGTCCCGCAGGCGAGCCATTACCAGTTGCATGCAGGCCAGGAACGGTCCGCCGCACAGCAACACCCCCCAGGGCCAGGCCCCAGCCATTGCCCATCAGGCAGGCAAACACTCCGGCCGCCTGCAGCCATAGGGT
>JAFHKH010000384.1 GCA_016937595.1 Pseudomonas cedrina subsp. fulgida
AGCCCGCTCGCCACAGGAGTGCGGTCGACTGAAATGGCTACTGACACACCGCTTTCGCGAGCAAGTCGAATCGTCGCACCGCCGCTCCCACATTTGGATTCTATCGAGCCTTAAAGATCGCGCACCACCCTGAACCCGATCCAGTCCCCGCGCGTCTGCGGGTAGATATTGTTGCGGTTGCCCGAGCGCGAAAACACCGGCGCTTCGCCCCAGTCATTGCCACGAATCATGTAACCCTCGCAATTGGCCTCCGTCCACGCGCTGCCGTCGGTGGGCGCGCCGATGTAATTGGCGTGTTCGCAGTCGGCGACCCGCTCGTAGACGTTGCCATGCATGTCGTACATGCCGAAGGCATTCGGCGGGTAGCTGCCCACCGGTGACGAGTAGCTGTAGCCATCCGCCGGGCCGTAGGTGTTGGCATGCTCGGCGATGCTATAGCCCTTGCCCTCATCGAACGGAAACGGGAACGGCCCGGTAGAGCCAGCGCGCGCGGCGTATTCGCGCTGGGCTTCGCTGACCATGCGGTACGCGTGGCCGGTTTTTTTTCGAGAGCCAGGCCACGTACTGCTTGATGTCGTCCATGTCCATGCACACCGCCGGCTGGCGCGGGCCTGGGGGTAGCGCGGTTTGCTGGCGATGCATTCGCGGCCGGGGCGGGTATCGCCGTCGGCAATCTTCACGCCGGCCTGGCGGACATAGCTGTCCCATTCACCGGCAGTGATGTGAAAACGGCTCATGGCGAACGGTTTGGCAAAGGTCACTTCATGCATCGGGCCTTCATCCGGCTCGCGGCCGACTTCATCGTCCGGCGTGCCCATGGTAAAGGTGCCGGCGGGCAGCACCACCATTTCGGGGCAGTCCTTGCAGTCCTTGAACACCTTGCCGGGTTGCGGCGCGGCGGCCTGGGCCAGGCTTGGCAACAAGGCGCCGCACAGGGCTGTCAGGGCCAATGCCGTGAGGGGTTTGTTCATGGGGTTCTCTCATTCAAAGTGGAAAAGTTATGCATTACACACGCTGGCGCAGCAAGGCCATGAAGCGCTGGATTTCATCGGATGAATTGAGCAAGCCGGGCGCGGTGCGGATGACCGGGCCGACATCACGGTCTACCGCGTCGATCACTACGCGGTTTTTCATCATGTAGGCCGCCACGGCATCACTGTCCTGGCCCTTGACCCGGAAGAAGCTGAAGCCGGCGGACAGTTCGGCGCTGCGCGGGGTGACCAGTTCGATGTTCGGCTGTGCCAGCAGTTGGTCTTTGAGTTCGGCATTGAGCGCATGGATGCGCGCCTGCACCTGGGCCTTGCCCAGTTGCAAGTGCAGCTTGAAGGCCTCGTCCGCCGCCCAGCGATGCTCGAAGGCGTGGTAACCGCCGGGCGTCATGATGGTGGCGAAGTCCTTGTCTTCGGAGAAGGTCGGCACCATCGGTGTCACGTAGCTGTTTTGCGGGTCGCGGGCGCAGACCAGCCCGGTGCCGCGCGGGCCGAACATCCATTTGTGGGTGCCGGCGATGAAAAAGTCGCAGTGCATGTCCGGAAAATCGAGGTTCTCCACGCCGAAACCATGCACGCCGTCTACCACGTAGAGGAGGCGGTCCTTGTCGTCACGGTTGCGGTTGTGCTCGTCCACCAGCGTGCCGATCTCGCCGATGGGCAGTTTCACGCCGCTGCCGGACTGCACCCAGGTCATGCCGAGCACGCGGGTGTTGGGACGGATATGGCGCTGCAGGCTACCCAGCACCTCATCAGCGGACACCCGGTTGGCGCTTTCGAACAGTTTGATCCGGCGCACCCGGGTACCTTCCTTGAGCGTGCGGTAGTCCAGCACGTTCTGCGTGGCGTAATGCTCGTGGACGCTGGTGAGGATTTCCTGGTCGGGCCGCACCTTGATCCCGCCATAGATCATCGCCAGGCCCTCGGACGTACTGCCGGTGAGGGCGATTTGTGCCGGGGCGGCCTTCAAGTAGCGGCCGGCCCATTCGCGAACCTGGCCTTCGCGCTTCCAGGTTTCCTGCAGGTCCCAGTCCATGGCCAGCCCTGGGTTGCGGTCGATCTGCGCGCGGTAGCGCTCGATGGCCTCGCGCACTGGCTTGGGGTGCGAAGCCACCAGGAAGTTGGAAAAGTGCAGGTAGTCCGGGTCCTGGTTGAACAACTGTTTGAAGCCCGTCCATGGGTCATCCGTCGGGTGGGCGGCGAGCGCCTGTGGCAGCAGGGCGGCGCCCAGTGGCAGGCTGGCGGCAAATACCCCGGCCTGCTTGAGGAACGTACGGCGGTCGGTCATGAACGTGCTTTCTATGTGGTTAGCGGTTGGCCAATGGCTTGGCGGCTTGTTGTACCTGGTCCCACACGCGCAGGAAGTTACCGCCCCAAAGTTTGGCGATGTCGGCTTCGGAGTAGCCGCGTTGAATCAGTTCGGCGGTGACGTTGCGTATGTCGCCGACGTTGTCCCAGCCCTGGAGGCCACCGCCGTCGTTGAAGTCCGATGAGATGCCGACGTGATCGATGCCGATCTTGCGCACCGTGTAATCAATGGCGTCGCCCCAATCCTTGAGGGTCGCCTTGGGCTCTTCTTCAAGAATGCCGTAAAGGCCCTGGGCATATTCGCCGAACTTCTGCTCCGGCCAGGCGGCAATGATCGCGTCGCCCGGCATCAAGGCCATGGCCAGGTTGGGCAGGGGCGGCAGGTCGAATCGCGCGCGCAGGGCGTTGAGCTTGTCCTGGGTCGGCTGGCTCAACGGGCGCAGGTAAGCCGGGAACCCCACCACCTGGACCACGCCGCCGCTGTTCTTGATCAGTTGCAGTTCCTTGTCGCTGAGGTTACGCGGGATATCCACCGACGCGCGTGGCGCCGAATGAGACGCGACCATCGGCGTGCGGCTCAGTTGCGCCACTTGTTCCAGGGCCTTGGTCGACATCTGCGACACATCGATGATCACGCCCAGGTCGTTGAGGCGCTGCACGGCTTGCTGGCCGATTGGCGACAAGCCCTCGAGCGCGTCGGCCGAGTCATTGAAAAACGGCAACGGGCGCGATGAATCCGACCAGGCGTTATTGCCGATATAACTGAACCCGAACATGCGCATGCCGCGGGCGGCCCAGAGGTCCAGTTGATTCAAGTCGTTGCCCAAGGGATAGGCGTTGAGCAGGCTGATAAAGATCGCGAACTTGCCTTCGCCATGCAGGCGGCGAAAATCGTCCGGGGTATAGGCAATGCCCACCTGGTTGGGAAAGTCGCGCACCATGCCGGAGATGATCTTGAAGCGCACCTCTTGTTCATGGCGGGCCTCTTCGACAAAACCGTCGGTGGGCTTGTGCGGGGCGTTGGGGCCGTTCCAGATTTCCGGCCAGCCGAAAATCGTCAAGGCCGCGCCGGACAGCCGGCCACGGGCCGCCTTGGCCAGGTCGAACTGGCCGCTGCCATCCTTGTCGCCTCGTTGCCGATGCCGCCGAAATCCAGGGGCACGGTGATATGGCTGTCGAACGACAACAGGCGGTCCTGCATCTCGTTGGCCTGCTTGATCACCTCCAGCGGATAGCCGGCATTGCCCCTGAACCAATGGTCCCAGGCCAGGACGCCGGCTGCGGCGCCAAGGGCCAGTGCCAGCGGCAGGCCGATATACAGCGCCTTTTTCGAACGTGGTTTCGTCATTGCCATCTCAGTCAGTTGAGGCCTTTGCTATCAGGGAAGAACGAGTGCCGGCCGGCAAAATTTAGGTGGCGGGCAGGGCGCGGTAAATTTCCCCGGCCTGCAAACGTTCTAGCTCTGATCAAGCCGTTTCCTAAGGTAGACAATGACCATCTCCCGACGTGGGTTCATCGCAGGCCTGGCGCTGACTGGCGCGGCGGTGCCCGCAGCCTTTTATGCCCATCGCGAGCTGACGCGTGAAGCGTTTCCCGTTACCCCGGGCGAAGCCACGGTGGACTTGGCCGATACCGACGGCCAGCACTTGGCGAACACGTTGCGGGGTGTCTGGAGCCTGCGCCTGGAGGGGCGCGATGCCGGCCTCAAGGGCTTGCCGTTGCAGGGCCTGGCGTTGCTGCTCGACATCGCCCCGCGTGGCCGGGGCTTGCGCGGTTACCTGGACACCGCCGAGCACTTGCGCGCCGAGGGCGAGCCCCGCTACCGCGTGCTCGGTGACCTGACAGGCAAGGGCGCCGAGCTCTACTGGCGGCTGATCGACCGCGACTCGGTCGACGACATCCCCGCCTACGAATTCAAGATGACCCTGGATGAAGTCTGGGCCAACTTCGCCAACGCAGGCAGCAGCACCCTCAGCGGGCAGATCCTTGACCTGGACCGGCCGCTGGCGCGGGTCGAGCGCGACAACCGGTTCATTGCCCACAAGCAGGTGTTTCCCGAAGCGCGCGAACGCATCGGCCTCAACCCGACCCTGCTGGCCTGGCTGATTTCCCCCGAGCACCGCCTGTTCCACCAGCTGTGGCACGCCACGCGCGACCAATGGCACAAACTCTCCGAAGAAAAACGCGACGCCTGCGGGGCATCGGCTGGCAACCCGGCCCGCGCGGCCAGGAGCGCGACGCCCGGGGTGAGCGTAAAGACCGCAACGGCTCGGGCATCGACTTCTTCTTCATGCACCGGCACATGCTCGGCACCGCGCGCTCCCTGCAGGCGATTGCGTCGTGGCCGCAATTTCCCGCGCCGCAACCGGCGCTGGAACGTGATCGCCTGGGTTTCCTGCGTTATTTCGACAACCACGACGGCTTTGCCTTGCCGCCCACCTGGTCGGCGCCGGACGACAGCGAGTACACCCAGTGGGTCAGCGACATCAAGGCCGCCGAGACGTACCACAGCAATTTTCAGGTCTGGGAGTCCCAGTACCGTGACCCACGCTACCTGTCCCGGCTGACGCTGGGGCAGTTGGGCTCGGAAATGGAGTTGGGCCTGCATGACTGGCTGCACATGCGCTGGGCCTCGGTGCCCCGCGACCCCTCCAACGGCGCGCCCGTGCCCTTTGCCCGCGCCCCGTCCGACTTTGCCGCGCGCTGGTATGCGCCTGAAAACGACTTCCTTGGCGACCCGTTTTCGTCCCACGTCAACCCGGTGTTCTGGCACTTCCACGGCTGGATCGACGACCGCATCGAAGACTGGTTCCGCGCCCATGAACGCTTCAACCCCGGTGACGTCAGGCGCATGCAGGTCAACGGTGTCGCCTGGTTCGCGCCGGGGCGCTGGGTGGAAGTGGGCGACCCCTGGCTGGGGCCGGACACCCATGGTTGCAGCACCACGCCGGGCCTGCAGAGGGGGCGCACGATGGAAATGGACCCGGAAACCATGAAGCTTGCGCTGCGTATCACCTTTGCCGAGGATGATGCGCTGTCGGGCTTGTTCAAGCGCGTGCCGAAACGGCCCTGGTATGCGCGGCACCTGAAGCTCAAGCCGGTCTAGCGCGTCTTTTATATCAATGCGGTCAGAATGTGGGAGCGGGCTTGCTCGCGAATGCGGTATGTCAGTCAA
>JAFHKH010000385.1 GCA_016937595.1 Pseudomonas cedrina subsp. fulgida
CTGATCCACCGCATTCGCGAGCAAGCCCGCTCCCACAGGGGGATTGCGTCGCCATAACCATTCAGACATGCCCTCTTGTCGCCACGTGCGCGCTATAACGGCGCACTTGAGCGCGGGCGTGGGAGCCAGTATTCTCCGCGCCCGCTTGAACCGACGGTGTTTTCAGCGCCCTGGCGCGGCTTTTGCTATAGCCATAAAAGCTGACCAATCAGACGATTTTTACAGCAAAATCCAAAGGCGCCACACCAGAGCGACCCCTTAGAAAAACCATAAGACTTTTAACTCGGGAGCACCGAATGAAACCTATGTTCAAAGGCCTGATGCTGGCGGGATCGCTGCTGGCCGGTGGCCAAGCCGTGGCCGGTGATGTGTTGCAGTGGCAGAACAACAGCCTGACTTATCTGTGGGGCAAGAACTTTACCGTCAACCCGCAGATCCAGCAGACCGTCACGTTCGAACATGCCGATGCCTGGAAGTATGGCGACAACTTCTTCTTCCTCGACCGCATCTTTTACAACGGCAAGGAAGACGGCAACGTCGGTCCGAATACCTACTACGGCGAGTTCAGCCCCCGTTTGTCGTTCGGCAAGATCCTGGATAAAGACCTGTCCCTGGGCCCGATCAAGGACGTGCTGCTGGCCTTCACCTACGAGTTCGGCGAAGGCGACAACGAGTCGTATCTGCTGGGCCCGGCCTTTGACCTGAACATCCCCGGTTTCGATTACTTCCAACTGAACTTCTACCAGCGCCAGACCGAAGGCAATCGTCCGGGTGACGGGGTTTGGCAGATCACACCGGTGTGGTCGTACACCCTCCCCGTGGGCAACTCCGATGTGTTGATCGACGGTTTCATGGACTGGGTGGTGGACAACGACAAGAACGCCCGCGGCACCTATCACGCCAACCTGCACTTCAACCCGCAGGTCAAATATGACCTGGGCAAGGCGCTGCATTGGGGCGACAAACAGTTGTATGTCGGGTTTGAATACGACTACTGGAAGAACAAGTACGGCATTGAAGATTCAGGCGCGTTCAAGACGACGCAGGACACCGCGAGCTTCCTGGTCAAGTATCACTTCTAAACACAGCCCGCTCCCACATTAGATCTATGCCAGGCCCAGGAATTTTGACAACTCCTCGCGCTTGGCCAGCGCATCCTTGCGCCCCAACTCAATCAACTCACTGCAATACCCCGCCTCGAACAGCAGATAACTCAATACCCCCGCCCCGCTCGTCTTGGTCGCTCCCGGCCCACGCAGGAACATGCGCAGTGCCGCCGGCAATTCCTGCCGGTGCCGCGCGGCGATTTCATCGATGGGCTGGCTGGGCGCAATCACCAGCACTTCCACCGGCGCCAGGCCCTGGGCCGCGCTGCCGCTCGGCTGGAATTCGCTGAACTGGTTCAAGCGCTCAAGCAGTTCGATATCACTTTCCAGGCTGTCGATGAACGTGCTGTTGAGCATATGCCCGCCGATCTGCGCCAGGGTCGGCTCCTGGCCGGTAAAGGTGCGCGGTGCCGCCGGGGCATTGCCGCGCGGGTTGCCGCTGACGCCCACCACCAGCACGCGGGAGGCGCCCAGGTGCAAGGCCGGGCTGATGGGCGCCGACTGCCGCACGCGCCGTCGCCAAAGAACTCCTGGTCGAGTTTGACCGGGGCAAACAGCAAGGGGATCGCCGAACTGGCCAGCAGGTGTTCAACCGTCAACCGTGTGGGCATGCCGATACGCCGATGGCGCAACCAGGCGTCGATGGTGCCGCCGCCTTGGTAGAAGGTCACTGCTCGCCCGGACTCATAGCCGAAGGCCGTCACGGCCACCGCATGCAGGTGTTTGTGCTGGATGGCCTCGTCGATGCCGTCCAGGTCCAGGCGCTCTTGCAGCAGGTCGCGTAACGGTGAGCTGTTGAGCAAGGCCACCGGCACTTGGGCCCCCAGGCCCAGCAGGCTATGGATAAAGAAACGGCTGGCTTGGCGCATCACCCCCGGCCAATCGCTGCGCAGCACCAGGTGACTGCGAAAGCCTTGCCAAAAGGCGGTCAGGCGCTGGATCGCGGCCCGAAAGTCCATGGCGCCACTGGCCAGGCTCACCGCATTGATCGCCCCGGCCGAGGTGCCGACGATCACCGGGAATGGGTTGGGTGCTCCCGGTGGCAGCAACTCGGCAATCGCCGCCAACACCCTACCTGATACGCCGCCCGCGCCCCGCCGCCGGAAAGAATCAAGCCTGTAACCGGTTCAGCTGGGCGCATTGCGTCACTCCGTGTGGGGAAAAGTAGGCCTTAGCGGCGGCGTTTTTCGTACAGCTTGGGTTCACCCGGTGGCCGGCTCTTGAAGCGGCGAT
>JAFHKH010000386.1 GCA_016937595.1 Pseudomonas cedrina subsp. fulgida
GTCCAGGCAGGCCTTGCGCCGGGTCGGGCAGGCAGGCACTGGCAAACCGCCAGGAACCGATGGAGGCGCCGATCAACGCCCGTTCCCTGGGCGCGCGGGGCAGCCAGTCGCCGAACAGCGCCAGGTCCAGCCCCTGAATACCCAACGCCTTGGGGCCTCCGGCCGCGCCGGGCAGGATGCCGACGTCGGCGGGCGTGAGGCCTTGCGCACGAAGGCGGGCAAACGCACGCTTGCCGGCCTTGAGGGTCAGGGCGGGAAACTTTATGTGGATGGCTGTCATACCGGTCTCTGTTGAAGCGAGCAAAGCAATACAAGAATTCTCGCACGATGATTGGGGAAAGGGATGTCGGAATTGCCATGGTGGCAATTCAGGTTCAATTAAGTTGCAACGGTTACGGTGGCCTGCGTAGGAAAACATCCTGTAACGGAGACTTATGATGAAGCGCCTCACCGCTCTGGTCGCCGCCGGTATCATCGCCCTCACGGCAACCCAGGCCGGAGCCGTGGACCCCGACAAACCACTGAAAGTGCCCGCCACTGTTACTATTGTCGCCTTTGACCAACTGGAAGCCACGGCCCTGGCCTTGCATCCCGGTTCGACGCTGCTGGACACCGACCTGGACGAGGAGTACGGCAGGTACCTTTACCAGGTCGAATTGGAAGATGCCCACGGCATTGAATGGGACATTGAATTGGACGCGCTCACCGGGCAGGTTCTCAAGAATCATCAGGATACGTAATGAAGGTAAATGTACGCGCCGGCAGTCGAGTCGCGCTGGTGCTCCTGGCATTTTGCTCCAGCCTGGCGGCCCGCGATCTCAACCAGGATGAAGCCCTGGCCCTGCGCCAGCAGGGGGTGATCCTGCCGCTGGAGGAACTGTTGCTTCAGGCCATGGGACGTTATCCCGGTTCACGCCTGCTGGAAGCCGAGCTGGAAAAAAAGCACGGCCGATACGCTTACGAAGTGGAACTGGTGACCACCGAAGGGGTGGTCCGCGAGATCAAGCTGGACGCCAGCACCGGTGTGCTGATCAAAGACGAGGAAGACTGATGCGCCTGCTTCTGGTGGAAGACAATGTACCGCTGGCCGACGAACTGCTGGCCGGCCTGCAACGCCAGGGTTATGCGGTCGACTGGCTGGCCGATGGCCGCGATGCGGCGTACCAGGGGCGCAGCGAGCCCTATGACCTGATCATTCTCGACCTCGGTTTGCCCGGCCTGCCGGGGCTTGAGGTGCTGGCGCAATGGCGCGCCGCCGGGCTGGCCATTCCGGTGCTGATCCTCACCGCGCGTGATTCCTGGGCTGAGCGCATCGAAGGGCTCAAGGCCGGTGCCGATGATTACCTGAGCAAACCCTTCCACCCTGAAGAGCTGCACCTGCGCATCCAGGCGCTGTTGCGCCGCTCCCATGGCCAGGCCAACCAACCCACCCTGCAGGCCGCCGGGTTGCATCTGGATGAAGGGCGCCAGTGCGTGTTGCGCGATGGCGCCGAAATCCAACTGACGGCCGCCGAGTTCCGCCTGTTGCGCTATTTCATGCTGCACCCCGAACAGATCCTGTCCAAAAGCCACTTGGCCGAGCACTTGTACGACGGCGAGACCGAACGCGACTCCAACGTGTTGGAAGTCCACGTCAATCACTTGCGCCGCAAGTTGGGGCGCAGCGTGATCGAAACCCGGCGCGGCCAGGGTTACCGGTTTGGCGCCAGCCCTGCATGAGGTCCATTCAACGCCGCCTGAGCCTGGGCCTGATCAGCGTGATGGTGATCGTCGGCGTGGTGCTCGCGCAGACCAGCCTGTGGTTGTTCGAAGCGGGGCTGCAGCGCTACCTGGAAGCCGGGCTGCGTAACGACGCCGAAAACCTGCTGGTGGCGATGGTGCGCGGGCCCAACGGCTTGCAACTGGATGAGCAGCACCTGTCGCCGGCCTACCAACGGCCGTTTTCCGGGCATTACTTTCGTGTCGATTTTGCCGATATCCATTGGCGCTCCCGCTCCCTGTGGGACCAGGAGTTGCCGCGGCTGCCGAGGTCGGGATCAAGGGCAACCTGCAACTGGGCCCGGAGGGCCAGCAATTGCTGGTATTGCGCTCGGACTACAAGCGTTTTGGCCAGTTGATTTCCATCAGCGTGGCCCAGGACTACACGCCGGTGCGCGAAAGCTTTCGCCTGATGCGCCAGATCGGCCTGGTGCTGGGGCTGGCGGCGCTGCTGCTGGTGCTGGTCCTGCAACGGGTCACCGTGCGCCGCGCCTTGCGCCCCCTGGAAACCGCGCGTAACCAGATCGCCCAGTTGCAGCAGGGCCAGCGCTCGCAGCTCGACACGCAAGTGCCCCTTGAGCTGGAGCCGTTGGTGGCGCAGATCAACCACCTGCTGGCGCATACCGAAGACAGTCTCAAGCGTTCACGCGACGCGCTGGGCAACCTCGGACACGCCTTGAAAACCCCCCTGGCGGTGCTGTTGAGCGTGGCCTCCAGTGAGCAGCTCAAGGACCGTCCCGAGTTGGCCAAGCTGTTGCGTGACCATCTGGAACAGGTGCAGCAACGGCTCAACCGCGAACTCAACCGCGCTCGCCTGGCCGGCGAAACTTTGCCGGGTGCGTTGTTCGACTGCGAAAAAGAGCTGCCCAGCCTGTTGGCCACCCTGAATATGATCCATGGCGAACACCTGGACCTGAGCTACCGCGCCGACCCCGGCCTGCAATTACCCTGGGACCGTGCGGACCTTCTGGAAATGCTCGGCAATTTGCTGGACAACGCCTGCAAATGGGCCGACGCCGAAGTGCGCCTGACCGTCACCGAAGCCGAGCACGGCTACCTGCTGGCCGTGGAAGACGATGGCCCTGGCATCCCCGAAACCCAGCGTGATCAGGTCTTCAGCCGCGGTACACGGCTGGATGAACAAATCGATGGCCATGGCCTGGGATTGGGGATCGTGCGAGATATTGCCGAGGTGTGGGGCGGGGTGTTGCAGTTGCAGGATTCCGAACTGGGCGGCCTCAAAGTGCTGGTCGAATTGCCCAAGCGATAGCCCTAGGTATCTGCACAACGTTGACTCGACGCTGAAATTCAGTGAACAGGACCCCTGTGGCGAGCGGGCT
>JAFHKH010000387.1 GCA_016937595.1 Pseudomonas cedrina subsp. fulgida
GCTTGCCCGCGAAGACGTCGGCACAGCCAACATTGATGTTGACTGACCCACCGCTTTCGCGAGCAAGCCCGCTCCCACATTGGTTTGTGGTGTGCTTGAACCGGTGTTCGCTTAACGGCCCGGCGTCATCGCCTGGGTCAAATCATCCACCACGGCTTTACCCATCTCACACAGATAATGCGCAGCCCACGCATACTGCTCGCCGCGCACATCCATGGCGGCTTCCATCGCGAGTTTCTTGGAATAGAACAGCAGGGCAGAGGCGTGTTCCAGCGCTTCGTTGAGTGGCATGCCGGCATTGACGCGGAACAACGGTTTTTCGTTTTCGCCATAGTCGCCGAAGGTGACGACGCCGAGGGTGGTGAGGGAGGAAAGCGGTGGATCGGGAATGACTTTGCTCATGATGATTGCTCTCTGCTGAGTAGAGCCGCCACATCACATCGCTAAACATGAAGAGGGTGGCAGCTGTGTGCAGGTTAGCGATCCGGGCCAGAGCGCATCCCGGGTAGACTCGAAAGTCTCCCGCACACAGCCGCCATAAAACGCTAAAAGCTGACAGACGCCAGCTGATGCTGTTGGGGCAGTGTCACGCTCAAACCCGGATCGCTAAACCCGATCGCTGATGTGCAGCGACCCAGGGAGGCTAGTGATCCAAACGGTACAGCGCAATAGGCCGGAGATTCTCTAGGAAACGTCCTGCAATTTAAAGAGAATCGTCGTTGATGGCCCTTTAATCCGCAAACCGCATCTCCCTCGTCTCCCCCATCAACAACGCCCGATTCTGCTCCGTCACCTCCCGGATGTAGTCCCACAGCAACGTTATCCTTTTCAACTTGCGCAAATCCTCCCGGCAGTACATCCAAAACTGCCGCGTAATATTTATCTGCCCACCCAGCACCGGCAGCAACCTTGGATCCTGCGCCGCCAGAAAGCACGGCAATATCGCCATCGAACGCCCCTGTTGCGCCGCCACGTACTGCGCGATCACGCTGGTACTGCGCAAGCTCGCGCTGGCGCCAGGCACCACATTTGCCAGGTACAACAGCTCCGAGCTGAACGCCAAATCATCCACATAACTGATAAACGGATGCTCGGCCAAGTCTGCCGGTTTGCGGATCGGCGGGTGTTGGTCGAGGTAGTCCTGGGTCGCGTACAACTGCAGTGTGTAATCGCACAGTTTGCAGCACACGTAAGGCCCGTGTTCCGGCCGCTCCAGGGCGATGACGATATCCGCCTCGCGCTTGGACAGGCTGATGAAGTGGGGCAGGGGCAGGATGTCCACCGAGATCGCAGGATAGGTGTCGACAAAGTGGCTCAACTGCGGCGTGACGAAGAAGCTGCCGAACCCTTCGGTGCAGCCCATGCGCACATGGCCGGACAGCGCCACGCCGGAGCCGGATACCTGTTCGCAGGCCATGTGCAGGGTGCTTTCGATGGACTCGGCGTAACCCAGCAAACGTTGGCCTTCGGCGGTGAGGACAAAACCGTTGGTCCGGGATTTTTCGAACAGCAGCGTGCCGAGCGACACTTCCAGTGAACTGATGCGCCGCGACACCGTGGTGTAGTCCACCGCCAGGCGCTTGGCGGCCACGCTCGCCTTGCGGGTGCGGGCCACTTCGAGGAAGAACTTCAGGTCATCCCAGTTCAGGGAGCCCAGCGATGTGATGTTTTTTTGCATATTGGTCCGGCTTTTATGTGCGTTCTTATTAGAGATTTGCACATCTATACTCCAAAAACAGTCCGAACGCCTCATTCTTCAAGGCGATTTCAACGCCTTGGTTCTCTGCATAACTACAAGATTCTGGAGACCACATGAACGCATCTGCCGATATTTCCGTGCAACAGGTCAAGTTGCTGATCAATGGCGAGTGGGTCGAGTCCAAGACCACCGAGTGGCAAGACATCGTCAACCCGGCCACCCAGCAAGTGCTGGCCAAAGTCCCGTTCGCCACCGCCGATGAAGTCAACGCTGCCATCGACGCCGCCCATCGCGCCTTCCAGACCTGGAAGCTGACGCCGATCGGCGCGCGCATGCGCATCATGCTCAAGCTGCAAGCCTTGATCCGCGAACATTCCAAGCGCATTGCCGTGGTGCTCAGCAGTGAGCAGGGCAAGACCATTGCCGATGCCGAGGGCGATATTTTCCGGGGCCTGGAAGTGGTGGAGCACGCCTGTTCCATTGGCACCCTGCAAATGGGCGAGTTCGCCGAGAACGTCGCCGGTGGCGTCGACACCTACACCCTGCGCCAGCCCATCGGCGTGTGCGCCGGCATCACGCCGTTCAACTTCCCGGCGATGATTCCGCTGTGGATGTTCCCGATGGCGATTGCCTGCGGTAACACCTTCGTCCTCAAGCCGTCCGAGCAGGACCCGCTGTCGACCCTGCTGCTGGTGGAGCTGGCGCTGGAAGCCGGTGTGCCGGCCGGCGTGCTCAACGTGGTGCACGGCGGCAAGGACGTGGTGGATGCGCTGTGCACCCATAAAGACATCAAGGCCGTGTCCTTCGTCGGCTCGACCGCCGTGGGCACGCATGTTTATGACCTGGCCGGCAAACACGGCAAGCGCGTGCAGTCGATGATGGGCGCCAAGAACCACGCCGTGGTGCTGCCGGACGCCAACCGCGAACACACCCTCAATGCCCTGGTCGGCGCCGGTTTCGGTGCGGCGGGCCAGCGTTGCATGGCCACCTCGGTGGTGGTGCTGGTGGGGGCGGCCAAGCAATGGCTGCCGGACCTCAAGGCGCTGGCGCAAAAACTCAAGGTCAACGCCGGCAGCGAAGCCGGTACCGATGTGGGGCCGGTGATCTCCAAGCGCGCCAAGGCACGCATCCTGGAGCTGATCGAAAGCGGCGTGAAAGAAGGCGCCAAGCTGGAACTGGACGGCCGCGATATCCAGGTGCCGGGCTTCGAGCAAGGCAACTTCGTCGGGCCGACGCTGTTCTCGGGCGTGACCACCGACATGCAGATCTATACCCAGGAAATCTTCGGCCCGGTGCTGGTGGTGCTGGAAGTCGACACCCTCGACCAGGCCATCGCGCTGGTCAACGCCAACCCGTTCGGCAACGGCACCGGCCTGTTCACCCAGAGCGGCGCGGCGGCGCGCAAGTTCCAGAGCGAGATCGACGTGGGTCAGGTCGGCATCAACATCCCGATCCCGGTGCCGGTGCCGTTCTTCAGCTTCACCGGTTCCCGTGGTTCCAAACTCGGCGACCTCGGCCCGTACGGCAAGCAAGTGGTGCAGTTCTACACCCAGACCAAAACCGTCACCAGCCGCTGGTTTGACGACGACACGGTCAACGATGGCGTCAACACCACCATCAACCTGCGCTGATCCCTGGAGACGACCATGAAGATTGCATTTATCGGTTTGGGCAACATGGGCGCACCCATGGCCCGCAACCTGATCAAGGCCGGCCATGCGCTGAACCTGTTCGATTTGAACCAGACCGTGCTCAAGGAGCTCGCCGAGCTGGGCGGCAACATCAGCGGCTCACCACGCGATGCTGCCAGCGGCGCTGAGCTGGTGATTACCATGCTGCCGGCGGCGGCTCATGTGCGCAGCGTGTGGCTCAACGAAGACGGGGTGTTGGCCGGCATCGGCCAGGGCGTGCCGGCGGTGGATTGCAGCACCATCGACCCGCAGCCGCGCGCGACCGTTGCGGCGGCTGCCGCCAAGCAAGGCGTG
>JAFHKH010000388.1 GCA_016937595.1 Pseudomonas cedrina subsp. fulgida
TGCGTTGACTGATTCACCGCATTCGCGAGCAAGCCCGCTCCCACATTTTTTACCGAGCACGGCAGACATTAATCGGTCCGCCGCACTCAACGGGCAGAAAGATCAGAACCGGGTCGAGATCAACACCGCGCTATACACATTGAGCTTGTCATCCCCCAACTGCACACCGCCATGGTCCGCATCTTTGCGCGGATCGTAGAGACCCAGCATGGGCGACAGCGTGATAGTGGGTGTCACCGACCAGTCCAGGATGAAATCCAACTCACGCCCCGAACTGTCGATGGCGCCACGGGTACGCTGGTTACGAAAATCATAAGCCAGAACATTAACCGCGAGTGTCTCGTAAGGTTGTGCGCGCCAGTACACTTGCTGGATCGTGGTATTGGCACCAAAGGGTCCTGCATAGTTGGCGGCAACTTCGCCCTGGAACCAGGTACCGTAACCACGGCTGAAGCCATAGAGAAGAGAGTCCCACTCCACGCCATACCGACTGAAGCGATACCCCAGTGTCTGCTTGCCCGGCAGGTCGGCAAAGGTCCATGCCGCCTCGACATAACCTGCTTTGGCATTAACCCGCCGGGTGTTTTGCACAGCGATTTCCGACGACAGGAACAGCCCAGGCACACCGGCGTTTCCTGTAGCGCGCAAGCTATAGACATCCATGCCATCACGGTCCGCCTGAATACCGCTCGCGAACTTCCGATCGACTCCAAGCCCATGCAGATACGTCAGGCCAACCGTCCCTGTATCCGCAGTGTATTCAAGGGTGGAAAACGCCATTTCGACTTTCGCCTGGATCGGATTGTCCGACTTGAACCAGCCGAGCGAGCCATGCAACCCTTGCTGGCCACCGAGTTTCAACCAGAACGTCTGGTCGAATGCACGGCGTGGCGTGATGTAATAGCCGCCCCCGCGATTGTAACGGTTGTCTGCAACGCCCCTGCCCGCGCTGATGCCGTCACCGGCCACAAGAAAGCCGTCACCGAGCAGGATCGCCTGCCGGCCGGCAGAGACTTCCACGCCGTCTTTGCCAAGTGCCGGGAAGAGATCAGCCGAACGCCAGCCGGCGAAGGCTTCTTCCCACTTATCGGTACGCTCGGTGCCATTGGTGAAACCCGCGGCATCGCCATCACCCCACGTCGCCGACGCGTTGCGGTTCACCGTACCGAACACCGACCCCAGGTCATCGCGGGTCAGACTGCCACTCAAGCCATACTTGATGTAGCCCTCCTGCCAGCTGGAATGCCCCGACGCGCGATTGCCCCATTGCTGATAATTTTTCTGGCTGTGAAAAACGCCCACGGTGGAACTCACATCCAGCGACAACGTGCGGTCGGGCTCATCGACCAGTACATAGGCCTGCCCGACAGCGCACCAAAGACTCCCCGCGATGCAGACGCAACGCCCTATTACATTAGTCAAACCTGGCTTCATGACGTACGCGCTCCCTGGCGTGCCGCACAGCGGCACACCGTTCTTATTATTGTGTTGGCCAAGCCTCTGTTACTGAGCGATTGCACCGTTGGCAAACATGTCGGCGACGATGAACCAATTGCCGTGCTCTTTTTTCCAGACAAACAGGCTCTTCATCTTGAAGGGAGCCTCGTTGCCGGCCGGAGTCACGTCCCACGTCACCCAGGTATAGGCGGACTCATCGTTGAGTTGCACCAAGCGGTTGAGATGGATGACGGTGCTCCTGGAGCCCTCCATCAGATGCTGAACCAGGCCGGTAAGCTGCGCCTTGCCCTGATAAAGCTCCGCTACCCCTTCGCCGGTGATCTGGGTCTGCTCGGTGTAGACCTGCTCGACAACTGTCTTGGCGTCTTTCTTCGGCCAACTGGCGGCAATGCCGTTCAGCTTGCTCTCGAGGATGCTCTGCAACGGTTCGGACGCTTGCGCGTGCGCCAGTGGAAAGCCGCAGGCCAGAGCAGCCAGAAGCACAAGGGAAGACGATACTTTGTTGTTCATGGAGCACCCGTTTCAATGAATGAATGGATCAGATCGCTGTAGGCCGGTTTTTAAGCTGGCACACAGAAATTCTGATGCAGTCGGGCGCCGATTGATTGGATGTGCTGGACAGCATTTTGCAAATTATTGCCAGATTGCGCTCAAATCGCGGACAACAAAAAACCGCGAGGATGCGACACGAAAGCAGCCACATCCGCACGGCTCGTTGAACCTGGGCTCAGTGCCCGCGACTTCTGTAGAGGCTCGGTGTCAGCCCCGTCTGCTTTTTGAACGTCTTGGAAAAATGCGCCGAGTCGGCGAACCCCCAATAGCTGGCGATCTCGGTGATCGAGCGATGCGCGCAAACGGGGTCGCGCAGATCCTGCGCCGCCTTCAACAACCGCTCACGCAGAATGTACCGGCAAACACTGTCGCCACTGGCTTCGAACAGCCTGTAGAGCTGGCGGTTGGAAATGCCCAACTCTTCAGACAGCGACGCCGGCGACAGCCGCGGTGAGTCGAGCCGCTGCTGGATGAGCGACTGCACTTCATGCAATTGCCATCCCGGCGAGTGGTCGCAGACGCGGTATTCCAACACTGACTCAAGCAAGGCAACCAATGCTCGTTGCACACCGTCACCATCCTGCGGGCAAGACCACTGCGCCAGCTCGCCTCCAGCAACCTGACGCACCAGCGTGCCAAGCAGTTGACCACAGACCCCCGTAGTCGACAGCTTGCCGAAGCGTGCACGCTCCAGGCCCTTGAACAGCTCACGCGGCAGAGGGATCGACACATGGGAAAACAACCCTTGAGGGGTCATTTTCACCCCCTCGGAAAAGTCGAGCAAAGCGAGGTCGCCCGCGCGCAGGTCAACCACCCGCTCCCCCAGCTCAATGGCCATTGAACCCTGCTGTTGTAACACAAGGAAACACCGACCCGCTGAATCGCGCACGCTTGCCCTACCCGCTTGGCAATCATATGGGCATTGCTGCGGATGTGAGCAACGGCCGTGCTGCCTACCAGCGTTTGTTTCATTTCCCCGATGAAAAGGCTCTGGCAATGGTCATAGCGCGTTTCGAAACGACCGCAGGCCTGGTTCACACTTTCGTTCCATGCCGACAACGCTTGACCACTCATCGATACTCTCCCAGGAATACGCCCACTATTAGTGCGCTTTTCACGTGATTCAGGTAACAAAAAAATCTACTTGCAGTGACCAAGCACAGAGCGCGCCAACTCGTGGAAAAACCCATTGGAAGGCCGTTAAACGCTGGCCAGCAACGACAGCGGGCGCTTCTCGATGTACTGGCTAACGCGCGCGCGACGGCCGACCAGTCGGCTCAGGTCGCCAGCCGCACCCATGCCGGTATGCAACAGCAGATTCGCGAGTTCGAACAAATGGCCACCGCCCTGCACGAGATGTCAGCGACGTCGCAGGATGCCGCACGGAGCGCCGCTCAGGCAGCGGATGCTGCTCGGCATGCCGACCAGGCCACCGGCAATGGGGTGCGCGTGATCGAAAACACGGCCCAGGGCATCCAGGCCCTGGCCGCCGGCATGAGCAAAGGCATGATGCGTCTGCAAGCATTGTCGTCAAGCAGTCAACAGATAGGCACGGTCATGGAAGTCATTCTCTCTATCGCTCGGCAGACCAACCTGCTCGCCCTGAATGCCGCCATCGAAGCGGCACGGGCCGGTGATGCAGGTCGCGGCTTTGCGGTGGTGGCCGATGAAGTCCGGAGCCTGGCCCGGCGCACACAGGCATCGGTCGAAGAGATCGGTGCCGTGGTCGAAAACCTGCACAACGGCACCCACGATGTGACAACGGCTATGCAGCACAGTCGATGCTCAGCGCAACAACGCGGTGCGCGCGCAATAACAGCTTGTCACCTGCCTTACAGTCTGGACATGACTGCGGTGTCTGAATCCCTGGCGCGATTGAACGCCAGTTGAGCTCTCAACACCGCAGCACCATAAATGGCCAGGACCGCGACTGAACAGGCGCCAGAGAACACCAATACCGCCGAGTAGCCCAACGCCTCGATCAGAAACCCGCCAATGGCCGGCCCGAATGCCGCACCGAGAGACAGGCACAGCGCGCCCAGCGCGACAAGCTTGCCCGACAGGTCGAACTCGGCCATAACGCCAAAGGTGTAAGCCAGCACGAAGCTGATCGAAAACAGAAAACAGATAACCCCCACGACATAGGTCGTCAGAGAGGAGAACTGCGCCAGCGCCACCAGGCCCAGCAACTCCGCGAGGATGATCACTGCCACCGGCATGAAGCGCCCCACCTTCAGGCCGATCGCCGACGCGATGAAACCACCGCCTGCATTGATCAAAAAGCCCAGCGCCAGCACCATGCCGATGGTATCGGAGCTCAGTCCGGTCTTTTTCCCCATCAGTTCGAGGAACGCCCACACCGACATGATGCCGGTCAGGAAAACCAGGCTGGCCACCAGACTCAGCCATACGATGGCGCGACTTTCGGTGCTGGCAATCTGCACAGCAGCATCAGACGCATCCAATTGGCGCTCGCTTCGGCGCGGCACCCAGGGCAGCGGCAGAATGCCCATCACCACCATGGCAAGGGCGATGGTAATCAACATGCCTTCAAAACCCCACACCGGCGCCACCGCCACCGGCAGCAGGATGAGCAGGAAGGCGCCCGGTACCGTCTCGATACCCAGCTTGAAACCAAACGCACGTTCGGGTTGGGAGCTGTCACCGAAAATCGTCATGGCCAGGGCATACAAGGCGCCTGTTCCGGCGCCCGCCAAGGCCATGATCATCAGTAGCATTTCATAGGAGGGGTCACGCAGAACAAATAACAGCGCGCCCACCACCAGCGCCGACGACAGCGCTGAAATAACCCGCCAACTGAGTCGGTGAATCCACAGCAATGACGCCAGCCCGAACGCGCCAAACCCCAGGTTCATGGCCATCGCGAGGTTACCCAGTTGGTGCTCGCCGAGCCCGAATCGCTCGGCAAACGCTCCAAACAGCACCGGTAGCACGTTCAATAACAGGGCGCCCGCCCCTGAGACCAATCCTGCACACAGGTAGACGGAAGTTTTATCGATCGGATTTGTTTTTGTAGTTTTCATTGAGGTATCCCGGCTTGATAAACAGAAGCTCATGTTTACTTAACGACGGCCTACACGGTAGGCATTGAGTTGGCGAGAAACCTTGCCCAGGGAGCACAGCACTGCCCTGAAACGATCCTTGCCGAAAATACGCTTGCGTGGAATCGAACTCATCGCATCCCAGGCGGGCGAGCCACCGCTCATGCCATCGGCGATGACCCTGGCGATCACCTGGCTGGGCGTGACCCCGAACCCGGAATAGCCCTGCACATAGAACACATTCGGGTGCTCATCCAACGTGCCGACCTGCGGGAAGAGGTTCAACGAGCAATCCATCGGGCCGCCCCAGGCCAAATCGATTTTGGTCGTGGCAAGGTAGGGAAACAGTCTCAGCATCTTTTTGTGGTTCCACGCCTTCAGGTCCAGCGGGACATACTCAAGCAGCATGCCGGCGGTGCCGTACATCAGCCGGTTATCCGCCGTGATCCGGTAATAATCGATGATCGGCGTGATATCGCTGAAGGCGCCACGGATCGGGCTGATGCGCTCGATCATCGCCTCGGTCAGCGGCTCGGTGACTGTATTGAACGCGTAGACGTTGATGGTGGAGTTGTCGAGCGAGCGGTCCAGCTTGTTGAGAAAGGCCCCGCACGCAAACAGCAGTTTGTCGGCCTTGACCGAACCTTTTGCGGTTCGCACGGTGACTTTAGGCCCATAGTTCACCTCAAGCACGGGTGACTGTTCGAAAATTCTGCCACCGTGGATTTCAGTGAAGGCCTGAGCCTGCCCCAGCAGCAGGTTCAGCGAATGGATATGTCCATTGCCCATATGCTTGAGCGCGCAGGTGTAGATATCGGACCCGACGATGCCGCGCACCTCTGAGCCTTCCAGGTAAGTAATTTCCTGATCCGGGTTCAGGCTCTGGAAGTCCTTCGCCCAGGACTGCAACAGCTTGCCCTGACGCTTATTGAAACCGAGGTAACCGTAACCGTGGCGAAAATCCGCTTGGATGTCATACCGCGCGATACGCTGCTTGATCAGGCTCGCGCCCAGGTCGCTGATCTCGAAAATAGCCTTGAGCCCCTCCGGGCCAATGTCGTTTTCGATAGTCTCCAGATCATGGCCGATACCCGCCATCACGTGGCCGCCGTTGCGACCTGAACCGCCGAAGCCCAGATAATTGGCTTCCAGCACCACCACGTTGGTGATACCCCGCTCAGCCAGTTCCAAGGCCGTGCTGATACCTGAAAAACCGCCCCCGATAATCACGACCTCAGCCTCGATCTCCCCTTCGAGATCCCGATAATGCAGGTCGTATTTACGGGTCATGGTGTAGTACGAAGAAGGGTTTTCCAGAGACAACGACATACCAGCCTGCCTTTTTATTATCAGTGCCTATCACGTCCACAGTGTGGAGTGGATTGGCTTGGCTCGCATGTCCAATATTGCCGGATTCTTGGTCAGGGCTGACAACTCACCCGCCAGTTGGCTCAAGCTTGCACGGCGGCGTCCGGGCAGGCACACGACCGCTGACCGCATAGGCGACGAGACTACCTGACCCGCAGCACCCCAGCCCACGCCGAGCATGCGTTGCGGCCCGAAACGGCCCACCCAACGGGCGTTGATGAAGGTCAGCAGGAGATGCCGAGGATGTTCAGGGCGAACAGCGCGCTGAACACCCGTGGCGAGACACCGAAATACACCACGTAGACAAAAGACGACGCGGTGATAAAGGCGAACATGCCGCCAAAGCCCAGGGCCATAATGCCAGTCAGTTAAGCGCAGATCCCCTGTG
>JAFHKH010000389.1 GCA_016937595.1 Pseudomonas cedrina subsp. fulgida
CCACTTCGTACCAGGCCGAGGGCGGCGGAGGGCGGGGTCGGCCAGACCAGCGTCAGGCCAGGCCCCGGCCGGTGGGTGCAGGCAGCGCAGCCAGCACATCAATATCACCGTCATGCCCGCGGCCAGGCAGGCGCCGCCCAGGGAAGGGCCCAGCACGCGGGCGACCAGCAAGGCCACCACGCTCGCGCACAGGTAGCTGCCGATGATTGACCAAGGCTGCGCCAGCGCACCGGATGAGACGGCGAATAACAACACGGCCGAAGCGCCGAGTGGGCCGAGCAGGTGCAGCGCGACGTCCATGCCAAACACGTTGGCGCACAGCCACACACTGAACAGGGTACCCAGGGCCATACCGATGGCGGCACGGCTCCATTCGGTGGGGCGAGTGTTGATAGCAGCGGGGAACCAGCGAGCAAGCATTGAAAGGGATCCATGAACAGCAGGCAAAAAAAAGGCTTGTCTGGTTGCCCGGAAAAGCCCTTTGAACGTTCCAGCATTTGGGGGAAGGAACACTGCGCAGTGTGCAGCCCTCGGGGAGAGCGCGCCAATGCATATTAATGAGGGTTGAGTGCAAAAATAATGAGCTGTAAGGGTTGTTAGCTGGACAGCGGGCCGCAGATCTTACCCAGCACGCGAATACGGGTTTCTTCATCCAGGAAGCGCCGGTGGAGGTTTTCCTCAAGCCCCGGCTCGCTGGACAGTGGTCCTTTCAACGCGACCAGGGCATTGCGCAACCCTCTCAGGCGCTCCAATGGCGGTAACGGCACGTACCCGACCTGCACGTCGGCACGGGCCAGGGTAGGGTTGTCTAGCGAAACATCATCCGGCACGGCGTCATCCTCTCGTCCTTGTTGCCACCCATGGCCTGTGGCGGTCAATAACTACCGCACCGAGGCGAGTTTACCGTCGGGTTTTGCGCGCAGGAAAGGGAAAAGACACCAGTCATTACGTAAAGCTGCGTAGGAATTTTCTGCGTCGCGAGCAGCGGTACAGACGTCAAGGCTGCGCAGTCTTCTCCAAGTGCAGCAGCACGAAAGGGTTGCGGTCAAAGGTCCCGGACAGGGTCGGGGTAATGGCGCGAAAGCGCGGGTCTGCCAAACCTTCATAGTCCGCTTCGCTCATCACCAGCCAGGCGGGCCCCTGGATCGGTTTAAGGTCGGCAGCCTGTTGCGTAAACAACGGCACCTGGTCGCAGTCAAGGTTGACCATGTACTTGATGGCCTTGGCGTCTTTGCCCAAACCGTGCAAGACCACCGGCGCCCGCTGCTGCATCACCTGTTCATGCACCTGGAGGGTAAAGGTGCGGGTGTCATAGACACTGCGCAGCAGCGGTTCGACCACCAGGATATAGGTGCCCCACACCGCCAGTACCGCCACAAAGGCGGGGCCGACCGGCCGCAGGCGCGCCTTGAACAGCATTAACAGTGCCAGGGCCTGCAGCGCCCCAAGCCCGGCGAACACCCAGCCGAGCGCGTTCAATTGCTCCGGGTAGCGCGAACGAGCGATTAACAGGCTGGCGATCAACAGTGTCGGCAGCACCGTCCAGAGCCCCAGCATCAGCCCACGCAGGCTGGCGAAGAGCCGCCCATGCGCGACGTGGAATGGATACGCCGCAATAATCGCCGCCATCGGTAGCATGGGCAGCACATAACGCGCCTTTTTCGCCTGGGGGATGGACAGCCCGAGCATGACCAGCAAGCCCGCGGCCGCACAGTACCCCACCAGCCGCAACGCCGGCCCCGGCGCTCGCCGCCCGCTGATCAGCATCGCCAACAACACCAGCAGTGCCATCGGATAGGCCATGGCGTCGTTGCCCAGGGAGCTGGTGAAGTAATACAGCACGCCACTGGAGCCTTCGCTGCCATCCATGCGTCCCAGAAACTGCATGCGGATCACGTCCTGCATGAAGCTCTCGCCGCCGCTGAGCTTGGCCATCAGCAACAGCAGGCCAACGCAGGCCACCAGCAACGCGAGCGCCAATAAGCCAACACTGATGAGCTGGCGCCATTGGCGGTTGAGCAGGTAGTAACTGCACAACATACCGGTCGGAACGACCAGGCCAATCGGTCCTCGCACTGCAAAGCCGAGAATCAGCAGCAGGAATACCCAGTGCAGGCGCTTGGCCGCACCGAAGTGGTCATGGGCATAAGCCAGATAGAACACCGCCAAGGCAATCGCCGCCAGCATCTGGTCGAGGGACACCGCGCGGGTTTCGCTGATGAATGTGCTGCTCAGCAACAGGATCGCAATGCTCAACAAGGCCCAGCGCTGGGAGTAGGGCGCCGTCAGGCGATAGATCAACATGACGATCGACGCCGAGGCCATCGCCGTGGGCAACCAGGCGGTGAGGCTGGTGACCTCGCCGAAGGGCAAGGACAACAACCAGGTCAGCAGCGTCGAAGTGGCCAGGTAATCCGCATAGGGCTGCCCGTAGGTGGTGGGGAAAAAACCTGGCCCATGGCGCAGCATCTCCTGGGCGAACAGCACGAAGCGTGAGTCGAAGCCAATGATCGCCTGGTGCCAACTGCCGGCGATAAACAGCAATAACGCGAGCAAGCCCAAACCGAGGGATTGGCGGCGCAGCGTCGGGCTTAACAGGGGCGGTCGATCTTTGTTCACGTATCAGGCTTCCACGACCTGTGGCAGCCATTGCTGCTGGGGGATCGGCAACTGGCAGGAGTCGCCACGTCCAATCGGGTAATACTGGAAGCCTTTGCGGGCCAGGCGCTCACCGTCGTAGAGGTTGCGCCCGTCGAAGATCACCGGGGTTTTCAGGCGCTGGTGGATCAGGTCGAAGTCCGGCGCCTTGAACTGTTGCCATTCGGTGCAGACGATCAGCGCATCGGCGCCGACCAGGGTCGACTCGGGCGTGCCCATCAGCATCAGGCGCGTTTCGTCGGCGTAGAGACGCTGGGTTTCCTGCATGGCCTCCGGGTCGAACGCACGCACATTGGCGCCGGCGGCCCACAACGCTTCCATCAGCACACGGCTGGGTGCATCGCGCATGTCATCGGTGTTGGGCTTGAATGCCAGGCCCCACAGGGCGAAGGTCTTGCCGCGCAGGTTGCCCTGGAAGAACGCATTGATGCGTTCGAACAGCTTGCTCTTCTGGCGCTGGTTGATCGCTTCCACCGCCTCGAGCAAATCGCTGGAGCAGTTGGCCTGTTTGGCGCTGTGAATCAGCGCGCGCATGTCCTTGGGGAAGCATGAACCGCCGTAGCCGCAGCCGGGGTAGATGAAGTGGTAACCGATGCGCGAGTCGGCGCCGATGCCCAGGCGCACGGCTTCGATGTCGGCGCCCAGGTGTTCGGCCAGTTCGGCGATCTGGTTGATAAAGCTGATCTTGGTGGCCAGCATGCAGTTGGCCGCGTATTTGGTCAGCTCGGCGCTGCGCAGGTCCATGAAGATGATGCGGTCATGGTTGCGGTTGAACGGCGCGTACAGCTCGCGCATCACCTCGCGCACGTCCTCGCGCTCACAGCCGATGATAATGCGGTCCGGGCGGCGCAGTCGGCGACGGCCGAGCCTTCCTTGAGGAATTCCGGGTTGGAGACGATATCGAACTCCAGGTGCCGGCCGGCCAGGTGCAGGGCCTTTTCGATGTGCGCGCGCAGGGTGTCGCCGGTGCCGACGGGCACGGTGGATTTCTCCACCAGGATCACCGGGTCCCTGCGGTGCCGGGCCACCGCATCGCCCACCGACAGCACGTACTTCAGGTCAGCCGAGCCATCTTCGTCCGAAGGCGTGCCCACGGCGATAAACAGCACCTCGCCATGCTCGACGGCCAGCTTCTCGTCAAAGGTGAAATGCAGGCGCCCGCTCTCCAGGTTCTCCTTCACCATGGCCGCCAGCCCCGGCTCGAAGATGCTCACATGGCCTTGCTGCAGCAGCTTGACCTTGTTCTGGTCCACATCCATGCAGATCACATCGTGACCGACTTCGGCCAATACGGTGGCCTGCACCAGGCCGACGTAACCACTACCAAATACGCTGATTTTCATGGGGCATTCCTGGGACTTGTAGCGCTAGCAGGACGAGAGTTGATAACCAACACACCGAAGATGACAAGCGCCACCCCCAGGGTCTTTGAAACGGAAAAATCTTCGTTGAACACCGGCAGGCTGGCCGCCAGCAGGTACACCAGCGCATAGCTGATGCTCAGCAGCGAATAGGCGCGGCCCAGGGGCAAGTGCTTGAGTGCGCCGAGCCAGCACAGCATCGACAGGGCGTAGGCCAGGATCGCCAACATCACCACGCCAAGAGCGCCGAGATCGATAGGAGCACTGAGCCATTCATTGGGCAGGGGCAAGCGCGTCATGCTCCAGCGCATGCCCAACTGGGCGGCACTGACCAGGCCGACGCTGCCCAGGGCCAGGGTAAAGCCTTGAACCCGGCTCATACGTGACGTCCCAGCAGCACGACGCCGCCAATCACCAGCGCAACGCCCAGCCAGTGACGGCCATCGATGGGCTCATCAAAGACAAAGCGTGCCACCAGCGTGACCAGCACAAAATTCAGGCTGAGCATGGGGTAGGCGATGCCCACTTCCAGGCGCTGCAACACCAGCAACCACACCAGCAGGCCCAGGCCCAGGCACGTCAGCGCCGACCACAACCAAGGCGAGCGCAGTTTCAGCGCCCACCCATCCGGCAGGTCGCGCCAGCTTTCCACGGCGAATTTCTGCGACACCTGGCCCATGCAGGTCAGCAGGCACGCGGCCAATAACAGCAGCAGGGTGATCACGGCGTCACCTGCGCGAAGATCAGGATCACGATGTTGCCTTGTTCATAACGCTTGCCGTCGTTGGGCAGCAAGGCGACTTCGGCCCGTTCATCCTCACCCTTGACCCGCATCACCACCGCCACGGGGCCTTTTTTGCGGGCCTCGCTCAGCCACTGCTGCACCTGGGAAGTGTCCACCTGGTGATGCGCGGCATCCGGGTAGGCGAGGCCGTATTTGACTTCGCCGACGGTGTTATAGAGCGTGACGTCCGGGCGCGCCAGGCGCCATGCCAGCGCCGACGCCGCGCCCAGGTCGTTGCTCAGCAGGGCGCTGGCCGGTTGCAGTTCCTGCAGGTGATCAAGGATGAAGGCGTCCGGGGTCTTGTTGTACACCAGCGAATGCGGCAATGCGGCCGGCAGCAACGCCACCATCAGCCAACTGCCGATCACCGGCGCGGCCCACAGCCGCAACGGCCGCGCGCCTGCAGCAGGTTGACCAGGACCCAGCCGAACAGCGCGGTGAAAACCAGCAACAGGCTGAGGGTTTCCTGGCCGGGCGCGTAGACCGGCTTTTTCAGTTGGAACCAGGTCAGGGCCAGCAGTACCACCAGGCCAATGATCAGGTTCAACCCGCCATTGATGCGCAAGGCGCGGTAACGGCCCTGGGCCAGTTTGTCAGCCAGGGTATTGCCCATCAACAAGGCCAGCGGCAGCAGGCACGGCAGGATGTAGGCCGGCAACTTGCCCTTGGCCAGGCTGAAGAACGCCAGCGGCATCAACAGCCACAGCAGCACAAAACCGATGTTCGCGCTGCGCTTGTCCCGCCAGGCCTGGCGCAGGGTCGACGGTAACAACGCCATCCACGGCAGGCTGAACGCGGCCAGCAGCGGCAGGTAATACCAGAACGGCTCGGCGTGCTGCGCGTCTTCGCCGGCAAAGCGCTGGATGTGCTCATGCCAGAAGAAGAAGTGCCAGTAATCGGGTTCTTGCAGGTGAACGGCCAGTGCCCACGGCAGGCTGACGATAATCGCCACACACACGGCAACCAGTCCATAGCTCAGTAGCTCGCGCAAACGCTTTTGCCAGATTGCGTAGGGCAGGGCGATCAGCACCGGCAGCAACCAGGCCAGGAAGCCCTTGGTCATGAAACCCATGCCACAGGCCAGACCAAGCAATGCCCAGGCCCCCAGCCGAGCGCGGCGGGTGGTGCTGTCGAAGCACAACCACAAGGCCACGCCAGTCAGGTTCACCCAGAAGGTAAACTGCGGGTCGAGGTTGGCATAACCGCCCAGCGCCGCGACGCTGACAAAACTCATGTACAGCACGCTGCTGACCAGGCTTTTTTGCGGGTCGTTCCACAGCCGGCGCGACACCCAGTACACCAGGAGAATGCTCAAACCGGTGCTCAGGGCCGATGCAAAGCGCACGCCGAACAGGTTCTGCCCGAAGACCGCCTGGCCCAGCGCGATCATCCAATAGCCCGCGGCGGGCTTCTCGAAGTAGCGAATACCCATGAAGTGCGGCGCGGCCCACTTGCCGGTCAGCAGCATTTCCTGGCTGATCTGTGCGTAGCGGGTTTCATCCGGGATCCACAGGCCATGGGTGGCCAGCGGCAGCAGGTAAAACACAGCAAACGCCAGCAGCAACAAAGGCAGGGCCAGGCGACGGATCATGCCTGTTGCACTCCGAGCCAACCCTCGCGGCCGGGCAGGGCACCGCGCACCAGGTGTTGCTGGGGCAGGGCGGCCGGGTCGCCGGGCAACAGATCGCCCAACGGCGTGAAGTCGATGCCGCGCTGCGCTGCCTGCGCGAGCAACTGGCGAAAATCATTGGCCATCAGAATCCCTTCTACTTCGGCGTGGATCGTGTAGACATTGAGCTTCGACGCAGCAAAGCGCTCGAGGATGAAGCGGTTGAAGTCTTTGGCAACCACCACCGGCCCGACGACTTCGTCGAAGGTCGGCAGTCGACCGGAATTTGTGGGGTGCCCGCGCTGCCATCGGCCAGGGTCGGACGAAACAGGCTGGTGCCCCGGCAATCGCTGTTGTAGCGAAAGTTGAAACTTTGCTTGGCGTGCACCACGCGCTCGTCGGCACGCCAGCCGGCGGCGGCTGAACAGTCGACGCGCTCACCGAGGATGTCGCTCAGGGTGTCGACACCCCGGCGGATCTGCTCGACCAACTGGGCCTCGCTCCAGCGCCCGGTGTTGGCCTGCCAGCCGTGGTGATCCCAGGCGTGCAGGCCGACTTCATGCCCGGCGCCTTGGCCTGGCGCATCAAGTGCCCCAGGTCACGGCCAATCGGCTTGCCTGGCCAGGCGGTGCCGGCCAGCAAGATATCCCAGCCGTACAGGCCGGCGGCGTTGGAACGCAGCATTTTCCACAGGAACTGCGGGCGGATCAGCGCCACAGGTGGCGCCCCATGTTGTCCGGCCCGACACTGAAGAAGAACGTCGCCTTGACCCCTGCTTCGTCCAGGGACTCAAGCAGCCGCGGCACACCTTCACGGGTGCCACGGTAGGTGTCGACGTCGATGCGCAGGCCTGCCTGCATCAGTGCTTGTCCGCTTGTTCGAGCATGGCTTCGCGCAAGAAGAAATCCAGCGTGTTGCCGATGGTTTCGCTCATCTCCACGGTCGGCGCCCAGTTCAACAGGCGCTTGGCGTTTTCGATGCTCGGCTTGCGGTGCGCCACGTCCTGGTAACCGGCGCCGTAGAACGCCTTGCTTTCCACGTCGCGGAAACCGGCGAACGGCGGGAAGTTGCCACGCAGCGGGTGGGCTTCGAACTGACGCAACAGCTCTTCGCCCAGTTGGCGGATGCTGGCTTCGTTTTCCGGGTTGCCGATGTTGATGATCTGGCCGTTGCACACGTCATTGTCGTTATCAATGATGCGCGCCAGGGCTTCGATGCCGTCGGCGATGTCGGTGAAGCAACGTTTCTGCTCGCCACCGTCGAACAGGCGGATCGGGGTGCCTTCCACCAGGTTGAGGATCAACTGGGTGATGGCGCGCGAGCTGCCGATACGCGCCGAGTCCAGGCGGTCCAGGCGCGGGCCCATCCAGTTGAACGGACGGAACAGCGTGAAGTTCAGGCCCTTGGCGCCGTAGGCCCAGATCACGCGGTCGAGCAGTTGCTTGGAGACCGAGTAGATCCAGCGCTGCTTGTTGACCGGGCCGACCACCAGGTTGGAGGTGTCTTCGTCGAAATACTGGTCCTGGCACATGCCATAGACTTCGGACGTCGACGGGAAAATCACGCGCTTATTGTACTTGACGCAGTAGCGCACCAGCTTGAGGTTTTCCTCGAAGTCCAGTTCGAACACGCGCAACGGGTTGCGGGTGTATTCGATCGGCGTGGCGATGGCCACCAGCGGCAGGACCACGTCGCATTTCTTGATGTGGTACTCGATCCACTCGGTGTGGATGCTGATATCGCCTTCCACGTAATGGAAGTTCGGGTGGCTGCGCAGGCGTTCGATGGCGTCGGAACCGATGTCCAGGCCGTAGACGTCGTAACGGTCGTCACGCAGCAGGCGCTCGGACAGGTGGTTGCCGATAAAACCGTTCACGCCGAGGATCAGCACGCGGGTACGGCGCGGCTTGCGGCCGGACTCGGCGCCGCGCAGCACGGAACCGTCGACCAGGCCCAGCTCATTGGCCAATGAAGGGCCGGCGAGGTACAGGCCAGTGTCATTGCGCTGGCGAACGTGATCACCAGGGAGTCTTCACCGCAGGCAATGCGCAGCGGGTTGACGCTGATGACGCGGCCCGGCGCCAGGCCTTCGTTACCCTTGACCACGTCGGCTTGCCACACGATCAGCTTGTGTTCGCCCACGGCGCAGAAGGCGCCCGGGTACGGTTGGGTCACGGCGCGGACCAGGTTGAACAGTTCTTCGGCCGGTTTTTTCCAGTCCAGCTTGCCGTCGGCGGCGGTACGGCGGCCGAAGCAGGTGGCCTGGCTGTCGTCCTGGGCGGTTTCGGCCAGCGTGCCCGCGGCCAGTTGCGGCAGGGCATCGCGCAGCAGATTGCTGGCGGCCTCGCGCAGTTTGGCGTGCAGGGTCAGGCCGGTGTCGCTGCGCTCGATGAGGACTTTCTGCTGGGCCAGGATCGCGCCGGCATCGGCACGCTTGACCATACGGTGCAGGGTCACGCCGGTTTCGGTTTCGCCGTTGACCAGCACCCAGTTGGCTGGCGCGCGGCCACGGTATTTGGGCAGCAGCGAGCCGTGCAGGTTGAACGCACCCTGGCGCGCGGTGGCCAGCAATGGCTCGCTCAGCAGGTTGCGGTAGTAGAACGAAAAGATGTAGTCCGGGTTCAGCTTGGCGATGCGCTCGACCCACAGCGGATGGTTGGCGTCTTCGGGAGCATGCACCGGGATACCGTTGCGCGCGCACAGCTGGGCGACGGAGCCGTAGAAGTTGTTTTCCTTGGGGTCATCGGCATGGGTGAACACGGCGGCAATTTCGTAACCGGTATTGAGCAGCGCTTCAATCCCAGCACAACCAATATCGTGGTACGCGAATACAACAGCTTTTGAACTCATGATTGGACCTGATCGGAAGAAGTAGCGGAATGAGAGGTGGCCAGGCCGTCGACGATGACCACCGGAGCCGGTGCTGCCGGCGTATTGCGCAGCACTTTTTCGATAAAGAAGCGCGGACGGGCGCGCACGTCGCTGTACATGCGCCCCAGGTATTCGCCCAGCAGGCCCATGCCGATGAATTGGCCTCCGGTGAACACGAACAGCACCGCAAACAGCACGAACAAACCATCGCCGGCCCAGCCGGCACCGAACGCCAGGCGCATGACGATCAAGGCAAAGGCAAACAGCATGCCCAGCGCCGCCAGGCTGAAGCCGACGATGGAGAGCAGGCGCAGCGGGGTGGTGGTCATGCAGGTGAGCAGGTCGAACATCAGGCTGATCAGGCGCATGGCGCTGTATTTGGACTCGCCGTGTTCGCGCTCGGCGTGATGCACCAGGATCTCGGTAGTGTGGCGGGCAAAGCCGTTGGCCAGGATCGGGATAAAGGTACTGCGCTCACGGCAGGCGAGCATGGCATCGACGATGGTGCGCCGGTACGCGCGCAGCATGCAGCCGTAGTCAGTCATGGCCACGCCGGTGGAGCGTTGCACGGCCAGGTTGATCAGGCGCGAAGGCCAGCGGCGAAAGGCCGAGTCCTGGCGGTTGTTGCGCACCGTGGCGACCACGTCGTAACCGAGGGCGGCCTGTTCCACCAGGCGCGGGATTTCTTCCGGCGGGTTCTGCAGGTCGGCATCGAGGGTGATCACCACGTCGCCCCGGCATTGCTCGAAACCGGCCATGATCGCCGCATGCTGGCCGTAGTTGCGGTTGAGGATCACCGCCACCACGTGGCTGCCGTCTTCCGAGGCGGCGTCTTCAAGCAATTGCGCCGAATTGTCGCGGCTACCGTCATCCACCAGGATGATTTCGTATTCGTAGGCCAGTTGCTTGCAGGCTGCCGTCGTGCGCAGCAGCAATTGCGGCAGGCTCTGTTCTTCGTTGTAGACCGGGATAACGATCGACACGCAATGAATAGGGTAGGGTTTCAAAGATTCATGACCTCGGGGTTTGAGCAACTTGGAGCATGGAAACAGCAGCAATCATTGGGCGAAAGTCCAGGCCGCAGACTCAGGAGCGCCGCCAAAGGTGAAGTGTAATCAATAGCTTAGACGCTGTAGCGCAATTAGCGGTGAAGTACTGTGTTCAAGATTAAGCGGAAAAATGTGGAACAGATATGAAAGGCGGATGAAAAACTCGTTTATTTGACAGGTAGACAGCTAGGGTTCAGCTAGACAACTAAGGGGCCGCCGGCTTTAGTTGCCGGGCAATACAGGCACCGTGAACCGGGGATTTGCTTCAACCAGCGCGCGTATGCGCCGCCAATGAATGTGAGTGAAGAATCTTCTCTGCAATGCACTGCAAGTGCCGGTAAAGTAAGCCGTCTCGTGCCAGGGTGATCGGATGAATAGCGTGCAGCTTTTACGCGGCCAGTTACGGCCTGCTTTGTTGGGATCGTTGATAGGGTTGTGGTTGACCGTTGCGTGTGCCGCCCCGGCGCAGGCCGACGACGCAGTGGCGCTCACCCGCATCGAGCAGGTGCCGGACGGCGTGGAAGTGCGCGGCAAGCAAATTGCCGCCTACACCTGGGACGACAAGCAAGGCAAGAACCTGTTGGTGCTCGGCGAGCAAGTCAGCGAGCGCGACGACGACGGCACACAGTCGGCCTTCGTGTACGCCGCGCAATACCTGATCGACGGCAACCGTCCCAAGCGCGTGTGGATGCTTTACGACGACGTGCAGCATTGCGAATTCGATGCCGCCCTGCGTTTCGACAGGGCCGCGACCAAGGTCACCGACTTGAGCGGCGACGGCATCACCCAGGCGACCGTGGGGTATTCGCGCACCTGCACCAGCGATGTCAGCCCTAACGAATTCAAGCTGATCATGCATGTCGGCAAGTCGCAGAAATACCGTTTGCGGGGCGTCGACCGCTACGGCGCGGCCTGGTGGGATGAAGAGGCCGGCGCGCTGCGCGGCATGCCGTTGCCCAAGGATTGCAGCGTGGCCGGGCAACAGGCGCTGGTCAGCCAGTACAAGGAGCAGGGCACCGAGTTGCCGTTGCCCGGCTGTTACGGCGATGAGAAAGACTTCGCCAAGGCGCCGGACGCTTACTTGGCGTTCATGCGCGAGCACTGGTTCGCCCTGATGCAGAAGCAGGACAGCGAATGGAGCCAGGCACAGGTCCAGCCGCAGGCATCCACCGAGGACGACGATACGGCCCCATGACTTGGTGCCAGGGCCGCTCCTGGGTTAGACTCGGCTTTCGCCAATTCACTAAATACCTCATTTAAACAAAGGCTTGCTCGAGGTATTTAATCCAAAGGCTGATCTACATTGACTGAGTCTATCCGCAACCCGCTGACCCTGTACCTGACCCGCCTGGCCCCCTCCAGCCAACTGACCATGCGCTATGTGCTGCAAGATGCGGCCGACCGCCTGGGCTTCGAGGACATCAACCTTGAAGACATCGACTGGCACCTGTTGCAACCCGAACACGTGATTGCCCTGGTCGCCGCGTTGCGCGAAGACGGTTACGCGCCGAATACTTCATCGTTGTACGTCAACGCGGTCCGCGGGGTGATGAACGAAGCCTGGCGCATGAACCTGATCAGCCAGGAACACCTGTTGCGCATGCGCACGGTCAAGGCCGCCGCCGGCACACGCTTGAGCCAGGGCCGCAACCTGCGGCGCAGCCTGATTCGCGAAATGATGGAAGTCTGCGCCGCCGACCCGCGCCCGCAAGGCCTGCGGGATGCGGCGGTCATCGGCATTCTCTACGGTTCGGGCATGCGCAAGTCGGAGTCGGTCAACCTCGACCTGGCGCAGCTCAACTTCACAGAGCGCAGCCTGCGGGTGATCGGCAAGGGCAATAAGGAATTGATCAAGTACGCGCCGGACTGGGCATTCGCCAAGCTCAAGGCCTGGTTGGCGTTTCGGCGCGAGCAGCTCAAGGAAGGCGAGCAGGACGACAGCTTCCTGTTCAACCGCATCCGTCGCGGCAGCCATATCACCCGTGAGCGCATCACCAAGCACGCGATCTACTACATCGCCCGCCAGCGCGGTGAGCAGGTGGGGGTGAAAATCATGCCCCACGACTTTCGCCGCTCGTTCATCACGCGGGTGATCGAAGAGCACGATTTATCAATCGCGCAGAAGCTGGCGCACCACACCAATATCCAGACCACCGCCAGTTATGACGTGCGCGACGACAATGAGCGGCGGCGGGCGGTGGATCGGTTTGATTTGTGATCGTTGGAAAAACTGAGATCCAACTGTGGGAGCGGGCTTGCTCGCGAATGCGGTGGATCAGTTAAA
>JAFHKH010000039.1 GCA_016937595.1 Pseudomonas cedrina subsp. fulgida
CCGGCATGCCGGGCTTTTTGTTACCTGCCATTTGGCGGGCTTATGAGTTCTGCTGCCTGGCAAGCGCCGCCTTGGCCGCGCGCAGTCGGCGCACCTCTTTCGGGTCCGCCAGCAACGGTCGGTAAATCTCGATACGATCACCCGCCTGTACGGCACGCACGTCAGCGTCCGCGACGACCTTGCCGAATATCCCCAAAGGACAATCAGCCAGGTTCAGCTCGGGGAACGGCTGCGCAATCCCTGACGCCTGCACCGCTGCCCGCAGACTGATGCCCGCCGGTACCGCCACCGTCAGCAACACCTGGCGATCCTCGGCGGCATACACCACCTCAACCTCAACCATGCAGTTGCTTGGCCCGTTCGCAGAACGCGTCGACCAGCGTATTGGCCGCCTGATTGAACAACGGCCCCAACGTCGCTCGAATGATCGGCCCGGCGTAATCAAAAGAAAGATCCAGGCTGATCTTGCAGGCCTTGTCCGTCAGCGCCTTGAAGACCCAGACCCCATGCAGCTGGGTAAACGGCCCTTCCTGCAGGTTCATTTCGATGGACTTCCCAGGCACCAGCACATTGCGCGTGACAAAGTGCTGGCTAAGACCGCCCTTGGCGACCCCGACACTGGCGACCATGTGCTCATCACTGTTTTCCAGCACCTCGGCCGTTGAGCACCAGGGCAGGAATTCCGGGTAACGCGCCACGTCGTTGACCAGGTCATAGAGCGCCTGTGCCGGATAGGGCAGCAGCGCCGAACGTTGAATATGCGTCGTCATGTGTGCGTTATTTCCACTGCTGAGGCAAAACATCGCGAAAGAACAGCCCGATCCGCGAGAGAAAAAAACCAGAGAACTGTCCGCATTGTCCGGGATTCGTCCAACACGCTCAAGCACGCAGGTTGACCGTAGCCTACTCGCGCGCAACTCCCTATAATGCCGCCCCTATGGCTAAACAAAAGAAACACCCCACAGGGACCATCGCGCAAAATAAAAAGGCGCGACACGATTACTTCATCGAACATCGGTTCGAGGCTGGTCTGGTCCTGGCCGGCTGGGAAGTAAAGAGTCTGCGTGCCAGCAAGCTGCAACTGGTCGACAGTTATGTGCTGCTCAAGGACGGCGAGGCGTGGCTGCTCGGCAGTCATATCACCCCGCTGACCACGGCGAGCACCCACGTGATTGCCGACCCGGTGCGCACGCGCAAACTGCTGCTCAACGCGCGCGAACTGGAAAAACTCGCTTCCGCCGTGCAGCAGAAAGGCTATGCCTGCATCTGCCTGTCCTGGTATTGGAGCAAGCACCTGGTCAAGTGCGAGATCGCCCTGGGCAAGGGCAAGAAGGAATACGACAAGCGTGATACCGAACGCGAGCGCGACTCCAATCGCGAGCTGCATCGCGCCGTGCGCAACAAGGGCAAGGAAGACTGACCCTTGCAGTGAAGTAGCCTTGGAAGGCTTCCTCGGCTACATCCCCTTGCGCCGCTCCGCACGCGCCACGCGCTGCACCTCTTGACGCACCTCCTCCAACACTTCTTGCACATACAGCAGGTGACGTGTTGAAACCTCGCGCGCCTGCTCGGCTCGCCCTTCGATAATCGCCTGATACAAATCCCTGTGCTGACTGATCAGCATGTCGCGGGTTTCCATACGCTGCTGATACATGCCGCCGATGTTGGTCACCACGTTACGCTTGAGCAGGTCGAACAGGCCGCGAATGGTGTGCAGCAATACGGCGTTGTGGCTGGCCTCGGCGATCGCCAAGTGAAACCTCGCATCCGCCGCGCCCTCCTCCAGCCGACTCACTTCATCGGAACGCGTGTAGCAATCCTGCAGCGCTTCGAACGCCGCCGTAAGCCGCTCGCGATCGACTTCGGTCGCACGCAACGCAGCGTAATAGGCACAAGAAGCTTCAAGGGTCTGGCGAAATTCCAGCAGATCACGCTGAACCTCGGGGTTGTTTTCCAACAGGTGCAGCAGCGGATCACTGAAGGTTGAGCCCAACGATTGCGCCACATAGTTACCGCCGCCCTGGCGACTGACGAGCAAGCCCTTGGCCGCCAATTTCTGGATTGCCTCGCGTAAGGACGGGCGCGACACACCGAACTGCTCGGCCAACGCGCGCTCGGCCGGCAAGCGCTCGCCCGACTTCAGCGTGCCCTCAAGGATCATGCCCTCGAGCTGCTCGACGATATCGTCAGACAAACGGCGCTGACGCACCTGATCAAATCCCATCACTCACTCTCCACCATCCCGACCACTCGCCGGGGCTCCATTCTGGCTTATCGCAGCGCTGCCAGCACCTATCAGAACGCCTTCATTACAGCCGACCAGGGCGCTCTGCTCGAACAGCTACGACCAAAGTTTCGTAATCGGCAAATTGACACATCCCTGGCAAGGCTTTTACTCTAGCCCACAGCAACTGTAAATTGGTATTACCAATTATCCAGGCTAACCAAACAACAACAATCAGGGCCACCCCCATGCAAACCTGGCAACAGCTCTACAGCCCGCTCGGCAGCCTCGGCCTGTCCGCTTTGGCGGCCGTCATTCCGATCGTGTTCTTCTTCCTGGCCCTGGCCGTGTTTCGCCTCAAAGGCCATGTGGCCGGCAGCATCACGTTGGCGCTGTCGATCCTGGTGGCGATCTTTGCCTTCCAGATGCCGGTGGACATGGCACTCGCCGCCGCCGGCTACGGGTTTGCCTATGGCCTTTGGCCTATCGCCTGGATCATCGTCGCTGCGGTCTTCCTCTACAAACTCACTGTCAAAAGCGGCCAGTTCGAGATTATCCGCAGCTCGGTGCTGTCGATCACCGACGACCAGCGCCTGCAAGTGCTGCTGATCGGTTTCTGCTTCGGTGCCTTCCTCGAAGGCGCGGCCGGTTTCGGCGCTCCGGTGGCGATTACCGCCGCGCTGCTGGTCGGCCTGGGGTTCAACCCGCTGTACGCCGCCGGCCTGTGCCTCATCGCCAACACTGCCCCGGTGGCCTTCGGCGCACTGGGCATCCCGATTATCGTGGCCGGCCAGGTGACGGGGATTGACGCATTCAAGATTGGCGCCATGACCGGCCGCCAGTTGCCACTGCTGTCGCTGTTCGTGCCGTTCTGGCTGGTGTTCATGATGGACGGCCTGCGCGGCGTTCGCGAAACCTGGCGGCCGCGCTGGTCGCGGGCCTGAGCTTTGCAATCACCCAGTACTTCACCTCCAACTTCATCGGCCCGGAACTGCCGGACATCACCTCGGCGCTCGCCAGCCTGATATCCCTCACGCTGTCCTGAAAGTCTGGCAGCCCAAGCGCACGCCGGTGCACAGATTGCCGGCGCCACCGCCAGCGCAGCGGTCACCGCCAGCGCCGGCGGTTTCGGCTGCCACGCAACACGGCAGTCTCGCCCTACAGCCTCGGGCAGATTTTCAAGGCTTGGTCGCCGTTCCTGATTCTCACTGTGCTGGTCACCCTGTGGACGCTCAAATCGTTCAAGGCGATGTTCGCCGCCGGCGGCTCGATGTACAGCGGGGTGTTCAACTTCGCGATCCCCCATCTGGATCAACGGGTGATCAAGGTCGCACCGATCGTGACCCATCCCACAGCGATCCCCGCCGTGTTCAAGCTGGACCCGATTTCGGCGACCGGCACGGCCATTTTCTTCGCAGCCCTGATCTCGATGCTGGTGCTGAAGATCGACATCAAGACTGGTCTTACCACTTTGAAAGAGACCTTCTACGAGCTCCGTTGGCCGATCCTGTCCATTGGCATGGTGCTGGCGTTCGCCTTCGTCACCAACTACTCCGGCATGTCTTCAACCATGGCGCTGGTGTTGGCCGGCACAGGGGCTGCCTTCCCGTTCTTCTCGCCTTTCCTCGGTTGGCTGGGGGTTTTCCTGACAGGCTCCGACACGTCGTCCAATGCCCTGTTCAGCTCCCTGCAAGCCACCACCGCGCATCAGATCGGTGTGAACGACACTTTGCTGGTCGCCGCGAATACCAGCGGCGGTGTAACCGGCAAGATGATCTCGCCCCAATCGATCGCCGTGGCCTGCGCCGCCACCGGCCTGGTAGGCAAGGAATCCGACCTGTTTCGCTTCACGCTCAAACACAGCCTGTTCTTTGCCACGATCGTCGGGCTGATCACCCTGGCCCAGGCGTACTGGTTCACCGGTATGCTGGTGCACTAGGCCTGCACGTAACAGGGTAAGAATCGACGCCGGACACCGATGCCGGCGTCAGCTATTTCTGGAGGACCGATGAGCCTGCCTGCTGCTTTCCTGAGCGACGTCGCACAACTTATTCCGAATGACCGGCGTTTCGACGATCCACTTTCCACGCTCGCTTTCGGCACCGACGCCAGTTTTTACCGACTGATCCCACAGTTGGTGATCCGTGTGGAATTGGAAGATGAAGTCGTGGCGCTGTTACAGCTGGCGCAACGCGATCACGTCCCCGTGACCTTCCGCGCAGCCGGCACCAGCCTGTCCGGGCAGGCCATCAGCGACTCGCTGCTGATCGTGCTGGGAGACAATTGGAACGGCCGCGAAATTCGTGGGCAAGGCACGCAGATCCGTCTGCAACCCGGTGTCATCGGCGCCCAGGCCAATGCATGGCTGGCGCCGTTCGGGCGCAAGATCGGCCCAGACCCGGCGTCGATCAACGCCTGCAAGATCGGCGGTATCGTCGCCAACAATGCCAGCGGCATGTGCTGCGGCACGGCGCAGAATACCTACCACACCCTGGCGGGGATACGCCTGGTACTGGCTGACGGCAGCCGCCTGGACACCGAAGACGCACAGAGCGTTGCAGCCTTTCGCGAACGACACGGGCCGTTGCTTGAACGCCTGGCATCACTGGGTCGCGAGACGCGGGTCAATGCTGAATTGGCAGCGAAAATCCGCCATAAATACCGTCTGAAAAATACCACCGGGCTGTCGCTCAATGCCCTGGTGGATTTCGATGAACCGCTGGATATCCTCAGCCATCTGTTGGTGGGCTCCGAGGGGACGCTCGGTTTCATCAGTGCGGTCACCTACGACACGGTGGTCGATCACCCGAACAAAGCGTCGGCGCTGATTGTGTTCCCGGATGTCGAAACCTGCTGCAACGCGGTTACCGTTCTCAAAACCCAACCGGTCTCCGCCGTTGAGCTGCTGGACCGACGCAGCATGCGCTCGGTACAGAACAAACCGGGCATGCCCGCTTTCGTACAGCAACTATCGGAAAATGCCTGCGCACTGTTGATTGAATCCCGCGCCGCGTCGCCGGCATTGCTGCAGGAGCAACTGGCGTTGATCATGGGCTCCCTGGCCGGTTTCCCTGTGGAAAAACAGGTCGACTTCACCGAAGACCCACTGGAAAACGCCCGCCTGTGGGCGATCCGCAAAGACACCTTCCCCGCCGTTGGCGCCGTACGCAAAACCGGCACCACGGTGATCATCGAGGATGTGACCTTCCCGGTTGAGCAACTGGCAATCGGGGTCAATCGCTTGATCGAACTGTTCGACAAACATCACTACGCCGAAGCGATCCTTTTCGGACACGCGTTGGAAGGCAATCTGCACTTTGTCTTCACCCAAGGCTTCAATAGCGCGGAAGAAGTCACACGCTACCAAGCGTTCATGGACGACGTGGCGCACCTGGTGGCGGTAGAGTTTGGTGGCTCGCTGAAAGCCGAACACGGCACCGGCCGCAATATGGCGCCGTTTGTCGAGCTGGAATGGGGCAGTGACGCCTATCAATTGATGTGGCAACTCAAGCGCCTGCTCGACCCCAACGGCATCCTCAACCCGGACGTGGTGCTCAGCGAAGACCCGCACATCCACCTGAAACACCTCAAGCCGCTACCCGCCGCCGACGATCTGGTGGATAAGTGCATCGAATGCGGCTTTTGCGAACCGGTATGCCCATCGAAAGGCCTGACCTTGAGCCCGCGCCAACGCATTGTGATCTGGCGCGACATTCAGGCGAAAAAACGCGCCGGCGTCGACACCACCGAACTGGAGGCCGCGTATCACTACCAGGGCATCGAAACGTGCGCCGCCACCGGCCTGTGCGCTCAACGCTGCCCCGTAGGAATCAACACGGGCGATCTGGTGAAAAAACTGCGCAGCCGTGAAGCCGACCGTACGAAAACGGCCGAATGGCTCGCCAGCCATTTCGCCACTGCGCTGCAAGGTGCGCGCTTTACGCTGCATGTGGCCAATGGCGCACGCCTGCTGCTGGGCGCGCCGCGCCTGGCCACGCTATCGGCCACTGTCACCCGGCTGTCCAAGGGGCAGATTCCGCAGTGGAGCAGCGCCATGCCACAGCCGGAAAAAGCCATCCGCTTCAGCCCGCCCGTGACGGACCAACGGCCGAGGGTGGTCTACCTGGCTGCCTGTGTCTCACGCGCCATGGGCCCGGCCGCGACGGATAAAGAGCAGATGTCGCTGTACGACAAGACCCGCGGCCTGCTGGAAAAAGCCGGTTACCAAGTCGTCCTCCCCGAAAACCAGGACAGCTTGTGTTGCGGCCAGCCCTTCGCCTCCAAAGGCTATGCCGAACAAGCCGAACACAAACGCCAGGAACTGATCGGCGCCCTGCTCCACGCCAGCCGTGGCGGGCTCGACCCGATCTACTGCGACACCAGCCCCTGCACCCTGCGCCTGGTGCAGGACCTGGGCGAAACACGCCTGGACCTCTACGACCCCGTTCGCTTTATCCGCACGCACCTGATGGATCGTCTCGACTTCACCCCCCAGGAAGCGCCGATCGCGGTGCACGTCACCTGCAGTACGCAACACCTGGGCGAAAGCCAGGCCCTGATCGACCTGGCCCGGCGCTGCGCCAAGACCGTGGTAATCCCGGAAGGCATTCACTGCTGCGGATTTGCCGGCGACAAAGGCTTCACCACACCGCAACTCAACGCCCATGCACTGCGCACCCTCAAGGACGCCGTGCAATATTGCAGCGAGGGCATTTCCACCAGCCGCACTTGCGAGATCGGCCTGAGCCAGCATGGCGGCATTGATTATCACGGCCTGGTCTATCTGGTTGACCGCGTCACCCACGCCCGCGCCCGTTGATCCAGCAAAAAAACAGAACCCCTGCGCGCTGGCGTAGTCATTTGTATAGGCCTCGACAGACGAGGCTCATCAGTGATGTCGCTGGCAACCGTTGAACGCCAGCAGCGTCGAGCCCTTTTGCGCAAGGAGATACCCTATGAAGCGTTCCGCTCTTGCTGGCTTGTTCATTACCGCTGCGATGCTGGCGTCCCCTGCGTTTGCTGCGGGCGATAAAGACCTGTGCCAGATCAACCTGGACAAGATCAACAACGGCAAGGCACTGCTCGCCACCGACACCAGTGGCAAAAGCGGCGAGATAGACACCGCCGTCTCCCAAGCCAAGGCGGCCCACGCCGCCGGTGATGACAAGAAGTGCATCGAAATCACCTCCAAGGCCCTGCAAGACCTGCAGAACAGCGAAAAAGGCGGCGAATAGGTTGCCCTGTCACGCAGGACCAACCTTCGGGTTGGCCTTCCGTGACGGTTTGGAGTACACTGCACAAGCTTGTCACTCACTATGAAACAACGAGTTACAAGCACGGGGCCGTTTAGGATTCGACGCCGGTCGCGAAACTTTAGGTGCATGCCGAGTTGGTAACAGAACTCGTAAATCCACTGTTGCAACTACTTATAGTTGCCAATGACGAAAACTACGGCCAGGAATTCGCTCTCGCTGCGTAAGCAGCCTTAGCCCTGAGCTTCTGGTACCTTCGGGTCCAGCAATCACCAGGGGATGTCTGTAAACCCAAAGTGATTGTCATATAGAACAGAATCGCCGTGCAGTACGTTGTGGACGAAGCGGCTAAAACTTACACAACTCGCCCAAAGCACCCTGCCCTTCGGGTCGCTGCGGGTTAACTTAATAGAAACGGCTACGCATGTAGTACCGACAGCGGAGTACTGGCGGACGGGGGTTCAAATCCCCCCGGCTCCACCATTTGATCAACTAAAGACGTCCACGGACGTCTTTTTTTGTGCCTGAAATCCAGTGAATACGGGGGGTTTCAGGGCCATCAGTGTCCACGAACGTCCAAGAGCAGCCACGCTTTATGGCATTCCAAATGGCATTCCAAGCCCAATAGTGCTAATTTTTGGAATGCCAACCCCATCCTGGAATGCCAATGTGCGCAAAAGCGGTTCGCCTCTCTGAACTCAAAATCAAATCCGCCAAGGCTGATGAAAAGGATTACGTCCTGTTCGACGGTGGCGGACTTCAAATGCGAGTGAGAAGTAATGGCTCTAAGCTATGGAACTTCAACTATCGACACCCCGTGACGAAGAAGCGGATCAACATGGGCCTCGGTACCTTCCCTGAAGTATCGCTAGCGCAGGCACGAAAGGGCTCCATTGCAGCGAGGGAATTACTTGCCCAAGGCATCGATCCCAAAGAAAAACGAGATGCAGTATTGCAAGCAAAGCAAGCTGAAACCGAGCACACATTCCAGAATGTCGCGACGTCCTGGTTTGAACTGAAAAAGGATGCGGTCACACCGGCGTATGCCGAGGACATCTGGCGTTCGTTGACGCTGCATGTGTTTCCGGACTTAGCCACCACACAGATTTCAGCCATTAGCGCACCACAAGTCATCAACCTTCTTCGACCACTCGAAACCAAAGGTAGTCTTGAAACCGTTAAACGGCTGTCACAGCGACTCAACGAGATCATGACTTACGGGGTCAACTCAGGACTGATACACGCAAACCCGCTCAGCGGGATTCGCTCCGTCTTCAAGAAGCCGAAAAAGAAAAACATGGCGGCGCTTGCTCCCGATGAGCTGAAAGAGCTCATGGTGGCAATTGCCAATGCCAGCATAAAAAGGACTACGCGCTGCCTTATCGAATGGCAGCTCAACACAATGACCCGCCCAGCCGAGGCTGCAACCACGTGCTGGGCTGACATCGACTTCGAGAAGCGTATCTGGACGATCCCTGCCGAGCGGATGAAGAAACGACGCATACATATCGTGCCGCTCACAGATCAAGCACTGGCATTGCTGGAGGCAATCAAACCCTACAGCGGACACCGGGAGTACGTATTCCCCGCAGACCGGGACCCTCGGACCCATTGCAATAGCCAGACCGCCAACATGGCGCTGAAGCGCATGGGCTTCGAAGGTCGGCTGGTAAGCCATGGCATGCGCTCAATGGCTAGTACTATTCTCAACGAACATGGCTGGGATCCTGAGCTGATCGAGGTGGCGCTTGCGCACGTCGACAAAGATGAGGTTCGCAGCGCCTATAACCGAGCGGACTATATCGAGCGCAGACGACCGATGATGGCTTGGTGGAGTGAACACATTCAAGAGGCAGCCACCGGCAATCTATCGGTGGCTGCCATCAAGGAAAATCGGGACAGAAAAGTCGTATCGATACGCTGATCTAAGGACTGCTCTAAACCCAAAGCGGACTTTGAAAGCCAGGCCTCCACCTCAGTCACTGCTGCTGCCCATTAGAATCCATCGCTTTCCATGGGCTTGGATGTCGAAGGAAAAACCCGAGTACACCGGATAAGCCGGATGGCCCTTAACAAGCAAGAATGAAGTGATGGTTTTGGCTTGGTCGAGATTCACAGAAGTAAACAGGGTCTTGGCCAGCTCTAGGATTTCTGAGCGTTTTGCAGCCAGGTCTATCGGGCCGTAGGCGTCGTCACCCGGGTGCAAAAGTAGTTCTAATGCTTCGCGACGTGCTTTGCTTGGAGACACGCTAGTCTGGTTACTCACGATGGCGTTTTTGCTTACGGAGTGGGCCAGTTGCTCTTCAAGTGTCCGGTCCAAGTCAAAAGGCCCGTAGGTATTTATCCAGACAGTATAGTTGTAGCCCTCCAGGAGATCCTCAAGCCTGAGGATTTCGTTTGGCCGGGAGTCTGTGACGATGCGCATGGTGGTTCCATCCAGCCGCTAGTGGACCGATATTCTGAGGCAACGCCAATTAGAACGGTAGGGCATCGTAAAATATGCGGGCGAATGTCTGCTTCTGGCCGATTTCTGCCTGTCGCGACCGGTTGAAACCGATATCGTCGCGACGATTCAGCCACAAAATTTTCAGCTTTTACGCAATGCGCCTCCTCTTTTGCTGTCTGTAACCCTGACTCCGCAAAAGGAAAGGCTTCATGTCGATACGCCCTCTGCTCTGCCTGCTTGCATTGCCGTTGTTCGCAGGCTGCCAGTTTTTGCCCCATACCAACTACTTTACCGCGCCCGAAAACGAGCCCAACCCTGCCTGGGTACGTATCGTCGACTACACGCAGCACGCCGAAATTTACCAATACGAAAACGGCAAACGTTCGGGCGGCGCCGTTCGCACCGGCCCCCTGCCGTTCACCCACACACAGGACGTGGGCATGCCAAAGGCAGGGCAAGACCTTACATGGGACTATTACGAAACGCAGATCCGACCCGGTATCGAAACGCAAGTGGATCTATTCTGGGAGGGGACACGCACTCGTTCCTGCTATGTCTCGACTAAGTTCACGCCCCAAGCCGGACGCTATTACCAGTTCAGGCTGACATCCGGCTCATCAGGCAACTGTAGGTTATACGCATCACTGATCGAGCGCGACAAGGAAGGAAGCGGTTGGCATCTCACGCCAAACCCGCAGGTGACCTATAACGGCGATGGACCGACGGCCAAAACCCATTACGAGAACAGCCGCTTTGAGAACCCCAATTATCGTCCACCCGCGGATCTCTATCCGGGGATAGACGTTTACTAAACAGGTAAACGACTACAAGGAATCGTTGATTGGCTAGCGCAAAATACTTCCGAATGATCGGTGAGCGAGCCTCAGAGGATCTGTTTGCATGGTCGGCATTTGTCGTGCAAACAGAATTCCTATGGCAAGACACGGCGTCAGTCCAGGACGCCGTCGCTTGGCAGCGTGTTTGGTTCGAGCTGGAAATACTCAACGGGCTTGCATTGGCGCAATGGGAGGATGAGGGAAAGCCTGATAACTGGTCGTGCCGCTGGAACGCCGACTATCGACAAGAAGCGGCGGTCCTGGCGAATGAGTTGTTGGAGCTGCTGTGCGATGCAGTCTGTTCAAAACATGCCGAATAGAAACTCGGCTGCTCAATGAACCTTTGTCTTTGGGGACTTGTCATTACGAAAATGGGCATGATCCGGTATATCCGGCTAGACCTGTCGCAAGGTGAGTATATGGAAGACATAGATGATTTTAGATTTAGATGCCACGAGCTACTAGTTGAGCTTGATGCCGCCAATACCAAAATGATGATGATGGTGGTCTCGAAGAGAGTTTCAGGGCCTGATTGGGATGAGGAAGTCAAAAAGCATCATGAAGCATACAAGGCCTGGAACTCTTTTCTTCATCCCGTTACCGTCCCTCCAGACGATCAGCATTAGTTCTTATTAAGTGGCCAGAAGGTTCCCGAACAATGGGGCTGGGCACGACCAAGTGTTGTAAATGCTTCTATCGTATCGGGCCGGAATCAGTCTGGGGTATCGCCATTGCCAGCTTTGAGTCGAAAGCGGCTTTTAGTAAATGGCGGCTAATGGCCCAGAGTGTGTAAAAACGCTTCACCAAAATTTAAGTGTCCGCGTCTACGTCAAATCTGAAATTTATCGGTACGTCAGCAGATGTGGATTTTGCGTAGAAACGCGATTTTCGGTTCGGTTTTGAGTACCTGTCGCGCTCAAAAACGTTTTTCCACAGCCTCGGCCAAAAGCAGCCATTCATAATCCCTTAAGGTATAGGGATGCTAACCTCGCTAGGCCAAACTGAGGCAAGGCACCTGAGAGATTCCGGGGATCAAAAAATGGAAGAAACACTCTCCTCTACATTTATGCGCACCAAAGGGAAGCCCATAAGTTTCAATGGAAAAACTATCGTTGCGATAATGGAGATCAAGATCACAGAACCCAGAACCGTCTTTTCAGTTCGTCGATTGGGCGCTACGAACGGTCGAGTGCAAGGATTGGCATTAAAGATGATGGGCGGGCAAATCGTCGTCGAAGGCTCTGGCAACGGCTGTCCCGAAATAGTTTTGTGGTCTGATACCAGTCCCGATGCTTTGGAGATAGAAGTGTTTTCTAAAGGTGGAAACGTTCTAAAAATCTGGAACGTCTGGAAGAGCGCTTTTGGCATGAATGCATGGGTTGGCAATGCTGGAATTCACGTCCACGGGACCGATGGCACGATGACGTTGGAATGTAGCGACGGGGTGGGTGATGTCGACTTCTCCGATTATGTGGTTGTTGTGGAAAAACGATAATGCACGGAGTTATGTCGGCTTTGGGTCGACTCCCGCCCATAGTGAACGGCGGAGGTCGTTCAAACCCCTAGCCAAATACACTGTCGCGAAGATCGCACTCAAAAATTTTGGTGCAAGTGTGCAGCCAAGGAAAAGGGAGGATTCATGAGTCTTGATCTGTGCTTGGAAGCTGATAGTACGCTCACAATTTCGACGCTGAGCAAGGCAGTTGCGAATGCCGGTGCTTGGGAAATAGAGGTCGCAGGAAATGGGCTATACGCTGAATTTACCTCGGGACTTAAATTGAGTACCAATGACGTACTCGATGCCCCTACGATTTATGCTGAGAATACAATGGGTATCGACTTCCCTGTCGCTGTGCGTTGCACCATCAGAATTAAAGGGCCCGAACCAGAGGGGGAGTCGGCTATGGAAGATCTGAATAAAATCGCTCGGTCCATATCTCAGTCGTGTTCGGCTTTCTTTCTTATTAGCTTTCAGTTCGAAAAAACCTTGTACTGGCGGGATGCGACAGGGCTGCATCGTCCTTGAGGTAGGTGCCTGCGCGTCCTCTTTCAGACATTTCCGAATGGTGTTTTTTCGGACGAAAACGCCCCTGAATTGAGGAGCTGCTTTTGGCCGATCTCTGACTGTCGCCACCGTCAGCTTTGGGTCGGAAGCAGTCAGTCGCATGTACCAAATACTTGGGCCAATTCACCCTAAAGAGTTCAATGCCGACTCCCTCAATACCGTGCGACGCCTTTATGGCTTCATTGCGCCGACTCACAGGCCTTCAACGGCTCCTTCGGGTGCAATGCACAGATGTCGAAACCGTCACGCCGGGTATAGCCCGCACGCTTCATACATACAAATCGCTGGGCCATCTCTTGGAAGCTGGCATTAGGATCGATGCCGGAGCCATTTTTCTCACCGCAAGCTAGCATGGACGCCAAGACATCATTCCTGCTCGCTCCCGGCTTCTCCCATAAGTCAGCATCAGCCGTAGGGGGCTGAAAAGGCTCGCTGAAACATGCGGTGACGAGGGGGCAAATCAACAGCGCAAATGCCACATTTTTGAGCCACATGATCAATCTCCTTATTTTCTGGTGCTGACGGGCATCAGCGCGGGCTCGCCTTCCGGCTAATAATCTTGCACAGGCTCGTGTATCACTTTCATAACAGCTGTGCATAGTCGTGACACCGATGAAGATGTTACCCGACTCCTTTAACAAGCTACTGCCCTCAGGTAGCACGCTGAATCGTCCAAAATTTCGTAGGGACGACTGACCGCTTTTGGCCGGTTAGCGACGGCCTGACTTCGACCGTCGCTATGCATGATCAAACCTCAGTCTGTTCCGCCATCTCCAGGGCGTCATCGACCTCAATACCCAGATATCGAACAGTGCTCTCCAGCTTCGTATGGCCGAGCAGCAACTGAACCGCCCGTAGGTTCTTCGTTCTGCGATAGATTAGTGATGCCTTCGTACGTCTCATTGTGTGAGTGCCATACATGGCTGGATCAAGGCCCACGGCTTTCACCCAGCCTTTGACGATACGAGCGTATTGACGAGTAGATAGATGGTCTGAAGTATGCAGCCGGCTAGGAAAAAGGTAGTCCTCGCTGCGTAGCCGGGCCCGATGTATCCAGGCCCCGAGAGCAGATCGTGTTTGCTCAGTGATCTCAAACTGCACAGGCCGCTGCGTTTTCTGCTGCATCACCATGGCTCGTGATGATACGTGCTCGCCATGGGCGACATCACGCACGCGGAGCTTGGTTAAGTCGCAGGCTCGAAGCTTACTGTCGATGGCCAGATCGAAGAGAGCCAGATCCCGGGTTCTTTTCGCAATTTGAAGCCTTACTCGGATGGCCCAGATATCTCTCAGTCGGAGTGGGGCTTTCTGCCCGACTAGTTTTCCTTTGTTCCAGGGCTGACGGCCGCAGGTAGCGATGATGTTCATGACAAGTCCTCCACGTGAGGAAAGACAAGGATGGCTAATCAGAGCGACGGTCGCTAACCGGCCAATAGCAGACAGATCGTTCTACAGCCTCGGCGCTTTGTATCAGCCAGCAGAGCACTAGCGCAGAGAGGAAAAATACTGAGTAGGCGGTTTACCCAGTGCTTTCTTGAACATAGTGATGAATGCATTAACAGAGTCATATCCCAGGATGCCCGCCACACGTTGCACGGATACCCCCTCCGCCAAATGACTCAGTGCGATCATCAAATGCAATTGTTGACGCCAGCGTCCGAAGCTCAGCCCGGTCGTGCTTTCTACAAGCCTGGCCAGCGTTCGTTCACTGGTTGCAAGCCGAGTGGCCCACTCGCGCAACGTGGTTCGGTCGCCTGGATCTGAGAAGAGCGTATCCGCGATTTGTTTGATCTTGGGGTGGTCTGATATCGGCAAATGCAGCTCTTTCAGCGGGGCATCGGAAAGCTGCTCAAGCAGCACTGCAACCAGCCGAGCTGTCTTGCCCTCGGAATGGTAAGCAGGTTCCTGTTCAGCGAGATGCAGGACCATCTCCCGAACAAGGGGCGTAATGGCAACCGTGCAGCATTCTTCAGGCATGGCTGCCGCACCGGGCTCAACGAACAGAAAGCAGGTCCGGGCGTTTTCGGTCACTCGGCAACTGTGCGGCGTGCCGCCCGGGATCCATACGGCGTGCTGGGGAGGGACAAGCCAGAGTGCATTTTGCACCTCACAGCTCACTGCGCCATGCAAAGACAGGATGAGCTGGCCTTTGCGATGATCATGCAGACGGGCACCCGAATCATTGAGGTCAGGCGCAACCTTGAGGGCAATCGCTGCCTGGGCGAAAAGGTCTGAATCGAAATCTTCCGGCGAGGAAACGACATTTTTTGAGCTTGGCATAATTTAGATATCAGGTGTCTTGATATCTATATTAGCCGGTTCTGAAGTTCTCTACAGTTGTCTTCTTTTAAGAGGACAGATAAAGAATATGTCAGATACAAAAAACAAGTGGCATGCCATCGCGCTCGTCGCAGGCATTCTGCTTATCGCCGTGAACCTGCGCGTTCCCTTTACCAGCATCGCGCCCGTTTTGCCGCTGATCCAGAATGATTTTGGCTTGAGCGCCTCAGCTCTAGGCCTGCTTACTTCACTGCCATTACTTGCCTTTGCAGCCTTCTCCCCGCTCAGCGCATCGGTCGCCCGCAGGTTCGGCATCGAGCGCACGCTTTTCGGTGCACTGTTGGTCATTTCAGCGGGCATCCTGCTCCGCTCCGCAGGCAGCGCATGGGTGTTGTACGCCGGTACGATATTGATAGGCACTGGGATCGCCCTGGGCAACGTGCTGCTGCCCGGCCTGATCAAACGCGACTTCTCGACAAAAATGGCGTCCATGACCGGCGCTTATTCCATCACCATGGGTGCAGCGGGCGCTGTCGGTTCAGCCGTAATAGTTCCGCTGACCCAATCATGGGGATGGCCGATTGCCCTGAGTTTGTTGGTCGCAGCCCCGTTGTTGGCGCTGGTGGTGTGGCTGCCGCAGTTGAAAAAACACGAACACGTAAATCTGTCAGGTCCGAAACAAGCGCCAACCGTGGCCGTCTGGCGTTCGCCGCTGGCATGGCAGGTCACACTGTTCATGGGGCTGAACGCGATGCCTTTTTATGTCGCCGTCGGCTGGCTGCCGACCATTCTGATGGACCATGGCATATCCCCGGAGCAAGCAGGCACGGTACACGGCACGCTTCAACTGACGACGGCCATTCCCGGCTTGATTCTGGCGGCCACGCTTCGTCGTCTCAAAGACCAGAAACTGGCAGCCGCTACCGTCAGCCTGTTAACCGCCTCATCCCTGATCGGGCTCATTTACGCGCCAGACTACGCCATGTTGTGGGCCGCGGTCCTGGGCTTCGGCTCTGGTGCCAGCATGATGCTCGGCCTGACCTTCATCGGCTTGCGCACAAAAAATGCCGGTGACACGGCGGCACTTTCAGGAATGGCGCAGTGCGTCGGCTACCTGATGGCAGCCGCAGGCCCCTTGCTGCTGGGCCAACTGCACGACTGGACCGGTGGCTGGACAGGACCGCTGCTGATCACAGCCGCAATCTCCGTAGCCGGAGCATTCACCGGCATGCTGGCCGGGCGCAACGTTCAACTTGAATCTGCTGAATCATCGTCGCGAACAAGCCCAGCAATCCAGTCAGCGAATGCGCTCACAGCTGGCGATAAAAAGCGCTGATGCGGGTATAGCAGGTGAACAGGAACCGATGCGGGCTGCCAGTCAGCAAGCACTTCGACCAGTCGCCCTTCTCGCAGATGCTCGCTGACCACGTTCTCAGCGAGCTGCACCAGCCCGAAGCCTTCAAGGCACATTTTGATGTAAAGCCCAGTCTCGTTGACGGCCGCTGTGCCGTTCACCGGGACTGAGATTTTTTCGGTACCACGGGCAAAGCGCATTTCACCTGCTTGCCTTGCGCGGCCCGAGAAGTAATGGATGGCCCGGTGGTGAGACAAATCTTGCGGATTTTGCGGAGTGCCGTTCTCTTCGAGATAGGCGGCAGACGCACAGGTTACCCAGCGAAACCGACCGAGTGGGCGCGCAACGAGCGTTGAGTCATCGAGCTCGCCTGTACGAATAACGCAATCGACACCCTCTTGAACCAGATCAACCTGCCGATCGTTGACGCCTATCATCAGGTAGATATCCGGGTAGCGCCTGTAGAAGTCTTGCAGGTTTGGCATGACGATGAAGTGTGCAATGCCACCCGGCATATCGACACGCAAACGCCCCTGTGGCCGTTTTACGGAATCCGTCAGGCTGGTCTCTGTGTGTTCGATCAGCTCCAATATTTCCCGGCATTGCGCCAGATATTGTGCGCCCTCAGAGGTCAGGCTGACCCGACGCGTTGTTCTGTTCAGCAGGCGTACCTGCAAGTACTTCTCAAGATTTTTAACGCTGCTGGTAACTGTGGAGGCCGGCAGAGAGAGCGTCTGCGCCGCCTGGATAAAGCTTCCTGCTTCAGCCACACGTACGAAAACCTGCATCGCTTGAATACGGTCCATGACTGTTAGCAGCCTCAAAGCAGTGATCGGGTAAAGTCGTTATTATTCGTAGATATTGAATAATAAAAACAGTTTAACCATCTTTTTCCCGCAGTATCGCATTGCGTACATTGCTTCCAACGAAATTTGAAGAGGTGTACAGAAAATGGCTGAATATAACCGCAGCATTGTGCAGGCCCCGACCGCTCAGGCCGCCCGCACCCTTATCCGCGGCGCCACTGTGCTGAGCATGGACGGTGATATCGGCAATCTGGCGCGCGGCGATATCCTTATCGAAGGCAGCACCATCACGGCCATAGGTGAAAACATCGAGGCCGGCGACGCTATGGTTATCGAGGCATCCGGCATGATTGCCATGCCCGGCATGGTCGATACGCATCGTCACTCCTGGGAGGGCCAACTGCGTCGAATCAATCCGAATGCCGAAACCCTGGAAGACTACTGCAACGCAACGCACTTCTCGTTCGCCAAATACTATCGCCCGGCTGACATGTATATTGGCAATCTACTGACTGCATTGGGGTGCATCGATGCGGGCATCACGACCGTGGTCGATAACTCGCACAACAGCCGCACCGGCGCGCACTCCGACGCCGCGGTCGAGGCGCTGCTCGATGCTGGTATCCGGTCTGTACACGCCTCCGGTGCGCCAGTTTCTGGTGAGTGGGACAAAGCCCACTGGCCCGGCAACCTGGAGCGTCTCCAGGGGAAATACGTCAAGAACGGTGACAACCCGCTGCTCTCGCTGGCGGTAATGGCGCAGCTGGAGCCTGAGCTATGGGCTGAGGCCCGGCGCTTGGGGCTGCCTATCATTACCGAATTCTTCGGCGGGGACATGGCAGCTGAGTTGGAGGGTTTGCATCGCGAGGGTCTGCTGCGCCCCGATAACATCTTCAACCACTGCACAGCGCTGCCGGACGCCGGCTGGAAAATCATTCGCGAGGCTGGCGTGCGGGTCAACGTATGCCCGCGTTCAGATGCCCACTACGGCATTGAAGATGGAATGTTCGCCATGCAGTCGGCCCAGCGTCACGGCATCAGCCCGGGGCTGAGTGTCGATAACGAAACCTCCTATAGCGGTGACATGTTCATGGAGATGCGGGTGGCGTTCTACCTGCAACGCGTCATGGGCATGCACCAGCAGCGCTGCTGCGGCGCAGAGCATCATCCGGTGACCCTGCCGGCTCATGGCCTGCTCAAAGCCGCCACTCTTGACGGCGCCACCTGTGCAGGATTGCAGGACAAAGTCGGCACCCTGACCCCCGGCAAACAGGCCGACCTGATCCTTATCAATGCGCAGGACATCAACCTTTACCCGTCGGGTAACGCATTCGGCACCGTGGTACACGCGGCCGAACGCAGCAATGTCGACACGGTCATGATTGGCGGGCGCATCGTCAAGCGCGGCGGCAAGGTGCTGGGCGTGGACAGCGAAAGGCTGCGTGCAGCAATCGACGAATCCCGTGAGCATCTGTTTGCTGCCGCAGGCTACCAGCCGGATATTTTTGCCGAGACATTCATGCCGCTTGAGTCAGCCAAGTAAGGAGGCGCGAAATGAACGCAGCTTACTACCTGCTGGCCATCGCCGCGGGGCTTGGCATTACCCTGCAGACCACGCTGAATGGTCAACTCGCTAAAGGTGTGGGTGGAGATTCCGTAGCGGCGGCGCTGTTCTCATTTACTGCCGGAGCGGTGTGCCTGGGCGTCTTTTCATTGATGCGTGGCGGGATAGTGGCCTCACTGGCGGCTATACCTGCCCAGCCCTGGTGGAGCCTGCTGGGCGGTCTGCTGGGTGCCGGTGCCTTGCTTAGTTATGTGGTGCTTGCGCCAAAAATCGGCCTGTCAGCCCTGCTGGGCCTCGCTATCGCAGGTCAGATTATCTCCTCACTGGTTATCGATCATTTCGGATTGATGGGGGCATCGGAAAGGCCGGTGTCTCTCATCAAGTTGGCCGGGTCGATGGTGATGCTCGCAGGACTGGCCATCGCCCTGTTCGGTGACAGGTGGTCAGCGCTTTTCTCCAACTGACTGCCTTGTTTGCCCCATCCTGTTTCGTAGGACGCAACCATGTTTAAAACCCTAAGCGGCACCACCAGTCTTCTTGGCGAGTGCCCTGTCTGGTGTGAAAGAACGGAACGCCTGTTCTGGACCGATATCCCTGGTTGCGAACTGCTTGCTCTGGACCCCGTGAGCGGTGAAGTACAGCACTGGCGAGTGCCCGAGCCGCTGGGGTCGTTCGCCCTTACGACCAATACAGACGTATTGCTAATGGGATTGGCCTCCTGCCTAGGTTATTACAACCTGAGTACTCTTCGCTTCACCAAAATTACCATCACGCCTGGAGTACCCGGAACCCGGGTCAATGATGGCCGCTGCGACCGTATGGGCAACTTTGTGTTTAGCACTATGGATGCCGGTGAGGCGGTGCAAACTATAGGGCGATTTCACCGGTTCAATGCCGCGACGCTCAAGACTGAAACGCTGGACCTTCCCGAAGTGGCGATCCCGAACAGCATCTGTTTTAGCCCGGACGGTTCCACCATGTATTACGCGGACTCCCTGCAAGGATGCATTTTCTGCTGCGATTACCCGTCGCTAGAAAACCAGCGTGTATTCACTACAGTCAACGGTCAGGGTGCTCCAGACGGTTCTTGTATTGATGCGCAGGGCTTTCTCTGGAATGCGGAATGGGGCGGTAGCAGAGTCGTGCGTTACGCGACTGACGGCAAAGTTGACAGCGTGATCGACTCCCCGTGTATTCAGACCACTTGTCCGGTGTTAGCGGGACTTGGTTATGAAACGCTTTACTGCACCAGCGCACGGATAGGGCTGGATAAGCCGGCAGATTTCGATGGCACGCTGATAAAAGCCGAAGCCGTTTTAGCTGCCGGATCCCCTGAAGAGCGATTTACAGGACGACTGCACTGAATAGTAGGTTCTAGCCTGTCGCGCCGTTCTGAATGCCAACTTGGTAGACGCGTATGAATGACCGCTTCTGGCCGATTTATGCCTGTTGCGAAGGGCCGCTTTTGGCCGATTAGCGACGGTCTGACTTCGACCGTCGCTATGCATGGTCAAACCTCAGTCTGTTCCGCCATCTCCAATGCGTCATCGACCTCAATCCCCAGGTATCGAACAGTGCTCTCCAGCTTCGTATGGCCGAGCAGCAACTGAACCGCCCGCAGGTTCTTCGTCCTGCGATATATCAGTGATGCCTTCGTACGTCTCATTGTGTGTGTGCCATACATGGCTGGATCAAGGCCCACGGCTTTCACCCAGCCTTTGACGATACGAGCGTATTGACGAGTAGATAGATGGTCTGAAGTATGCAGCCGGCTAGGAAAAAGGTAGTCCTCGCTGCGTAGCCGGGCCCGATGTATCCAGGCCCCGAGAGCAGATCGTGTTTGCTCAGTGATCTCAAACTGCACAGGCCGCTGCGTTTTCTGCTGCATCACCATGGCTCGTGATGATAAGTGCTCGCCATGAGCAACATCGCGCACGCGGAGCTTGGTTAAGTCGCAGGCTCGAAGCTTACTGTCGATGGCCAGATCGAAGAGAGCCAGATCGCTGGTTCTTTCCGCAATTTGAAGCCTTACTCGGATGGCCCAGATATCTCTCAGTTGTAGCGGGGGTTTCTGGCCCACCAATTTTCCTTTGTTCCAGGGCTGACGGCTTCGGGTAGCGATGATGCTCATGACATGTCCTCCACGTGTGGAAGGACAAGGATGGCTAACCAGAGCAACAGTCACTAGGAGCCCGTAGCCACTAGGAGCATTGATGAAAGTCGAGTCAGGCATATGCGAGCGGAAGCCGGGCTGCCACTTGCCCCCAGCATCTTCTGATTTCTTTAATAATGCCGCTGTCAACCAGCTTGTTCGTAGAGACCTCACATACCGACAAATGCTCTAACAGCCATTCATCTGTCCATCCCGCCCATTCGCCTGCAATGGATTTGAGGTTTCCTTCAAGCACAGGAAAAACTTCATTCCAAAGGATGCTGTGAATTTCTTGGGGCGAATAGCCTGTTTCCAGGACTACGCGAGCAATATAGTCAAAAGTCGCGTCGGTGATCTCAGTATCGAGAAAAAACTCTGAAAGTGCCTGCCAGATCTTCAGGCGGTTTGCGTCGACAGTTTTCATACAATATCCCGAAGCTTGAATGGCGCCCAGCGGCTAGAAGTTATAGTAGCCGAAGCGTTCAGACAGATGTTCGCCGTCAGAATGGGGCGCTTTCGACCCGGAGCTGACCTTCAGAGTTAAATCACGCCACCAAGTAGTCGAAGGTCAAAAATGATACTTGTCGAAGCGCCTTTTGAACGCCTCAGCGGAACCTTCCATAATGTTTAGAACCGCGTTAGCCGAGTCAGCTTGGTCAAGCCCTCCTATTGCTAGCTGTGTTCCTCGCCCTTTCCTCACATCAAGTGCGAAAACCAGATCGGTATCAGCATTTACTGGCAGGTTTGCATTGTGTGTGGTCAAGATGAGCTGTCTTCGGTTCTTCACCTTGCGAAGTAAAGGAACCAACTCGTGGTAGATAAAGTTCGAGTCCAGCTCATCTTCAGGCTGGTCTATTAAAATTGGACCATCACCCTGAGCAAGAAGTAGCTTAAGAACCGCTGTATTCCTCTGGCCTTCTGAAAGTACACGACTTTGGATGTTGCCCACGAGTGTTCCATCCGCACGATAGAGCTCTACATCTACCTTGTCTTCTATTCGAGTGAGGCGTGCCGCACGCCACTTGCTTTTCTGCTCGACGAAATGCTTTCGAATATCATCTGATAGACCTGCTATTTCTAATGGGCCAGGTAGCTCGCCCATCAGCACCGCCTTGATATACAGCCATGGAGATTGTGAGGCTGGTTTAACGTCGGACAGATGCTGTTGAAAACCTGCAAAGAGCGCAGTACCGATTTGTTCCCAGACTCTACCGATTCTGGCACGGCGGTCAGGGGCCATTCCTTCCCATACTTCTTGAAAGTGGACTTCGTCGGCCATCGGTTGGATACACACATTGATAGAGCGGTCGGCCTTCTGCGTAATTTCCTGAGCAGTTCGAGCTCTAACCATAAGCTGTTCAGACCAAAGATCATGCAGCTTGCTCAGCATTGATTCCCGTCTTTCCACTTCGGGTGTGAGGGCCTCGATTTTCTTTAGTAGATCCTCAAGATTGGCTTGCTTGATCTGACGAAGCCTGTCGATTTCCTGAAGGCGTGCAACATCTTGAGGCTGAAGACCTCTTTCTTCACAGGCGCGAAGGAATCCAGCCTTAATCGCATTTAGCTCAGCGGAAACGGAATTCCAGCCCCCAAGTTGCTGTTCCAGTTCATCGGCGTCTTTCTGCATCTCGGCAGCTAGCTCTGCGAGCTTATGTGAGTGCTTCTGGCGAAGCGCAACAGCTCCATCTGTGTAGAGGTTGAACCAATCAGATCTTGGCCAAGCCTCAACGTTACCTTCATTCAACGCGCCACGACCAGACAGCTTTTTAGCAAGATCATTAAGTGAACCGGTATCTTCAACCAACTGCGCTTTCGCTTTTTCCAAATATTGCCGAGCCGCCTCGGCTCGCTGGTATTGAAGCGCTTCTGCCTGCACCTCTTTTCGAGCCTGCCACTGGCGGTTCAGCTCTTGCAGCTCCTGGGCCAACTCCTTTTCTACTTTCCGTAATTCATCTAACTGATCGGAAGCAGCAAATACCTGAATGATCTCGGCTCGCAGAGTATTTTCTCGCCCCTTAAGCGCTTGAAGCTCTGCACTACAAGCCTCATCCACCATGTCCAGCAAGCTACCTTCACCACCAATATCGGTAAGCTCACTCAGCTGCTGCTGACTGTAGAACTGAATTGGAATTTGCTTCAGGTAGGCTGGAATATCGTGCACTTCGCCCTGCAGCATTGCATGAGCGGCGTCTGGGCGAAGCGAGATGATGTCAACTTGGCCAGGTACGCTTTCCCAACCGACTTGGATTTCCGCATCGCCCGAGAACGTACCTCTGAGCCGTTCGAACTTTGCCTTAGTTGAAGCGGAAAATTGACCACCAGTGTCCCGTGCAAAAGCAAAGCGGAGTAGCTCCATCAGCGTCGACTTACCAGTTCCGCGCCCACCAATAACAGTGTTCAAATTCGGTGAAAAAGCAATTTCTTGGTCCGCTAGAAACTTCAGCCCGCTGCATTTCAGAAAAACAATTCTAGGGTGAGTCTGCTCTTCTGATGGCCTTGCGTCTTGGAGGCGTAAGCGAGATGTCCCATCTAAAAACGCTTGTCGTAGTGCCACGATAGAGGGCTTGGAGGCTTTTACCCATGTCCAGCGGTAGCCCAAAGAGTTGGGAATGGGACGGCCGTCCTCCCCTACCTTCAGAGACTTTGCATCCGATGACTGAACATAGGCGGGCTGACGTCCGCGCCTAGACCAGTCAGGATTGCTACCCTCTAGGATCGACTTGAATCTCTGCGGCATTGGATAGGTAGTCACCTCAACAGCCAGAAGCCCCGGGATCTGGTAATCCGCAATGTTATTTGCTGATGACAGCATCCCATCTGCTTGGTCAGCATGAGCGGCTATCACTATGCCTGCATGCTGTTCTTGAACAACTTCCAGCAACTCCTTCAAGCTGATTGTTCGCCCCTCTCTGCGTAGCAGCGCAGGCTCTCCGGCTCTGAATCGTTCATGTTCAGCCAAGCCAAGCTTCGTGAGAATCATGTTAACGCGCTGAACATGCCGCTGTTTCTTAGCTGGATCAAATAGGCAAAGAACGTGATAGCCAATGTCGACTTCAAATCCTGGAAAAATAGAGATTGGCGCGCGATTAAGCTCTTTAGCGACTGACTTATTCTGTTCGACCAAATGGGTGAGAAACCAGTCACGCGGATCTGCTTTCTCCGAAAAATTGTGGTCAGTAATACCAATCATTTCTAGGTCGAGCTCATGACAGCGCCGGAGGAACTGCTTGGCCTTTATTTGAATGGCTTGCTCGCAAGGTTTCCCGTCGATTATCGGACGACGAATGTGAAGGCGCAGATCATCGTCTGCCCAATGTCGATTGTCTTCAGGCGTTTGTACCTGAAAGTCGGATTTGAGCCAGCGCATTCCCTGATATTCGACCACTATTACCTCCAATTCCATTTTCGCGCTTGGCGGACGATCGAAGCATACTGCGAAAGGGGCATCTTAGGGTTTGTAGGTGATCACTACACTCCCTACAGGAGCGCCGTCTATTCGATTCAAAGAATTTTCAACCACACATTACCGCAATGACATAACCAACCAGAAGGTTCACACCATGTCATTGCAGTGTCCCCGCTGTCACTCCCCAAAAGTTGCTTCATTCCGTCACGCCATGAAAATCGGCGCGAGCATCGGTACCGTTGGCGGTACTGCGCGCGGCATCAGTGCTGCGCTGGCTGGCGGTCAAGCTGGTGCGCTTATTGGCGCTATTGCTGGACCTTTGGGTATCACACTAGGCTCCATATCGGGTGCCATCCTCGGTGGCCTCGCCGGCGGGGTTGGTGGTTGTGCGCTCGGCGCTCAACTGGGTGACTCGCTAGATCGTCACGTACTCGCCCACAACCTCTGCTTGCTCTGTGACCACCGCTTCAACCTACCTGCCTAAACCATTTCACCTCACTCATTAGTCACGTCCGGAAAGTGCTGCGCGATGCGCAGCATTTATGCCAGCTTGCACCCTAAGGAATCGTCAACATGGCTCACCAAATCGAACACATGGCTTACATCGGCGCGACTCCTTGGCATGGCCTGGCAGTCGACTCACCGAAAAACAACCGCTGGAAGTCTGGCAACGTGAAGCCGGGATGGATTGGAAGATTCAGGAAAGTCCGGTTCATTTCAAATCGGATGCTATTGGTCATATGGGCAGCATTCACTCCTTCCCGGAGCAGAAGGTGCTGTTTCGTTCTGACACCAAAGCCCCACTGTCCGTCGTGTCACAGCGTTACCAAGTGGTCCAGCCTCGTGAGGTGTTGGAGTTTTACCGAGATCTGACCGAGCGCTCAGGCTATGAGCTGGAAACCGCTGGAGTGCTGAAAGGTGGCCGCAAGCTCTGGGCGCTGGCGCGCACCGGGCAATCGACAGCGCTCAAAGGCAATGACGTGGTGAATGGCTACTTGCTGCTGGCCACCTCCTGCGACGGCACACTCGCCACCACCGCAACGCCGACCACCATTCGCGTGGTCTGCAACAACACACTGACGATTGCCATCAATGGTGCCAGCCAGGCGGTCAAGGTGCCACACAGCACGCGCTTCGATCCTCGCACCGTCAAACAACAACTGGGCATCACCGTCTCGCAATGGGACGACTTCATGTACCGAATGCGCACACTCGCCGCCCGCCCCGTAAAAGACCATGAGGCCAAGGCGTATTTGCGCAGTGTGTTATGTGAAGTGCAGGCCGATAAGCCTGAGCACACCGGTCTCTCGAACGAACGCGCCTTAAACAAAGTACTGAGCATGTATGAAGGACATGGCCGAGGCGCCGAGTTGGAATCGGCCAAGGGCACCGCTTGGGGTTTGCTCAACTCAGTCACCGAGTATGTCGATCACGAGCGACTTGCGCGCAGCAATGAGTACCGCATGGACGCGGCCTGGTTTGGCCAGGGTACTGTCATCAAACAACGCGCACTCGACACTGCCCTTCGATTGGTAGCCTGACGCTGCTCTCCACCACTGCTGCTTGAGCACTCTCCGCTCAAGCAGTTTTATGCCCTGAGGAAATCACGATGAATGTAATTCGCTTTATCGGCTTACTTTTTCTATTTTTCGGAATACTGGCCAGCTGTGTCTTGGCAGTTCTTCTTGTGATCATACTGGCGCGATTTTGGCCATTGCTGATCGCTGTGGTGCTCTCATGTCTGATATTTGAAGTCATCGCCAGGACGGCCGGGACAAGGCGCCTACAAAATTAGTTTGAGGGCTCAGCGAAAAGCAACTCATCCAGCCGACTCATCAGCTCCACGCGCCTGGGCGGATCAAGCTTATGAAACTTAGCCAGCAACTCCGCCTCATCATCCTCAACGGCATAAAAAAATGCTGCCGGTACGCTGAGCACCTTGCTCAAACGCTCGACAAAGTCAGGAGCTGGGACCCGCTTTCCCAGCTCATAGCGATTCATGCGAGTACTCGCAGACATCTCATCCAGACCAGCATCCAAACCTAACCGCTCCTGCGATAAGCCTGCCTGCACGCGGGCCTGCTTTATGCGCTTTCCCAAGACTGACATGCACACGATCCGTTTACGAAAAACGCATCGTGATTCCTTGTCTTTCGCCCGATACTACCGTTTTGGTAGTATCGGGATGAGCTTCGCAGCTAGCGAGTCTCTGAGACGAGGCAAATCCCTCGGAAAAGCGTCAAGACTTCGCTGATTTTTAACTTTGCAAGGAAGGCCCCCATGAAACGTTCAACGCTTGTCCTACTCCCTTTTTTGATGATTCTTGGCAGCGCGGTACAAGCTCAAGACGATGTAGCAGCGTGCTCTCTAATTCGGATAGATCAATACTACGGCCTTAAAGAATGGGACTGTCGTGTTCCCAACACCCCCGTCCGAATCAGTAACGTCTACACAGACCAGTATGGTCAGCAGCGTGTAGAAAGCATACCCAGCCAACAAAATGCGATGTGTGACGATCAAGGAATCTGCTCGAATAGCGGCAGCTTTGCCGGTAACGCACCTGCGGGCAGTTATCACTACACATTCGGGTGGTACTTGGGAACGGACACTCAAGGCAATCCAGTGTCGTATAAGAGTGGAACAGGGCCGGGATTCGGCGGAAAACACTTCGCAGCCGCTGAAAATTCTAAAGACGCTGGACTAGCTAAAACTCTACCCGATGTAGTTTGTATGCCGACTGCCAGTTTTAACTGCTCAATTGATGACAAAGAAATAGAGGATGAGGATCTACCAAAATACCTTCCGACAGTAAATGAGCAAGACGTCAAAAACGCTGGCGGAAGCTGTCAAAGCATTCCATTGTGCTTCAATAAAAACATGATACTTTTGGGGTTAAATAAAAAATACTTTAAGTAGATTAATTTACAGAGAAACACCTAGAAACCCTGAAAAAAGCTAATACGTACTTATTAGAGCGTTAGCCTGCCTTAGATATTAGCAATTCGGCAAAGAACAAAAAACCATTTAAACCTTACTAAACATAGATACTTAAACCCCCACCCACGAATAAATGACATAAAGCCGGCAGGAGGTTGATATACCTTCTGCTGGCTTTATGTAATTTTTTATTTTATCGTAACCGCCTGACACCATCGTCGAACGCACTGTTCCTATTCAAGGACGTTGGCGCTCAACCGTAAATTGGAATAACAAATTGCGGCGACTTACGCAGAAACTTGAGTAAGTTGGCTTCAGTTGCTTTCATTATTTCACCAGCTCCATCAACTTCCCAAACCCATCCACCACGTCGTACCTCACCTGTGCTGAGGTAATCTTGGCGAAGAACTTACGGGCGCAAGCGATTTTGGAGGCTTCGATGGCACGCAGATCCATGCTGGACATTGACCCCTTAGTTTCGGCGACAAAGTAAACGTGCTTCACCTTGCCCTCTTGGAATGCGATAGCCCAATCTGGGTTGTAGTTGCCGACCGGCGTGGGGATGAAGAAACTCTTAGGCAATTTGGCGTACACAACCACTTCGGTACTGGCGTCCAGCTCTTCGACGAATTTACGTTCGACGCTGGAGTCGGTGAACACGTAGTCGTAGACGTGGTGCTTGGCTTCGAAAGCCTTGCTGAAATCGTCCTTGGGTTTCTCTGCAGTAAAAATGTCCGAGCTATGGGTTTCATCTACTGGATCGTAGGCGATGTGCTCGACAATTGCCGTAGCCTTCTGCTCATTGATCAGCGTAGCGGCCTTGGCGATGAAGTCTTCCGGGTTGGTTTTGTACTGGCTGAACACCGCAACATTGATGTCTTTGAGGATTCTGGCAATGGTGCTGCGTGTTAGCTGGGTATCCTCGGCTAGATTGCCGATCAGATCGTATTTCACCGCCGAATGAACAGAGTGGTTGTACTTTTCGGTCGCGCTTTCGGCGATCTTAAAGGCCGTGCCGCTCTTCATATCGTCAAAGCTGGCGTTCTCTAGCTGGCTGCCGCGCTCAATAACGTATTGCATCGGTTTAACACGCAGCTCAGTATCCAGGGCCGCCACGCACTTGCCCACCAGCTCATCGGTTTCAAAGTGAACGGTGTAAGCAGCCTTACGGTTGATCTTGTTCCACAGCGCCTGAAACTCCTTCTTCTCGAAGTTCGAGTTCAGGGGGTTGAGCTTGGCCTTGCGGTCATCGCCAATCTCCGGCATTTGCGCCGCACTGAATACGCTATCGATCAACTGGAACACCTGGGCGGCATAGGGCTGTAGCTCAGCCGGCAGCTCTGCCAGTTGTTCTTGTTTTTTGGCCTCGTGGTAGGTCAAGGTGATCTGATCGTTGTCGTCGGTGTAGTCGTTTTTCAGCAGGTATTTGTAAATCTGCTTGGCCAGCTGCGCAGAGACCTCAACGTCGCCAGTTGGGGTTTGTAAAATCTTACCTTTGAAGTAACTCTCGTTGGCCTCACGCGGCCGGGCCGACAACGAGTCACTGATGTCCCTCTGCAGTGCGCCAACAAAATCTTTGTAGCTTTCGCTGGCTACCACCGTCAGCTCGTTGATTTGGTGCACAGTGGCCGGGTCATCCATACGGTCACCCAGTTGGTTGACGGCCAGGCGCATGCCACGCCCCACCTCTTGGCGCCGGGAGATGCTGTTATCGCTGTGCTTTAAGGTGCAAATAACGAAGACGTTGGGGTTATCCCAGCCTTCGCGCAAAGCCGAGTGCGAGAAGATAAATCGCACCGGCTCGTCGAACGACAGCAAACGCTCTTTATCCTTGAGGATCAGGTCGTAGGCATCCACGTCGTCGGTCTCAGTGGTTTTTTTACCGACGGTAGGATCGACTAAGCGCTTGCTCTTCTTATCGATAGAGAAATAGCCATTGTGAGTCTGGCGTACCTGAATGCCCTTGAGGTAGCGATTGTAGGGTGTGTCTTCCAGTGTCATCACGTCGGTGAGGTAGGCGTTGTACTCCTCCTCGAAGATCTGCGCGTATTCGCCGGGCAGCTCGCCGGTTGCGTCGTACTGGCGGTATTTGGCCACCTCGTCGATGAAGAACAGCGACAGTACCTTGATGCCCTTGCTGAACAGCATCATCTCTTTTTGAAAGTGCGCCTTTACCGCCTCGCGGATTTGGATGCGGCGCATGGCGGCCTCATCCACGTTGCCCACGGCCTCCCCGGCAACCAGCTCCACACCGTTGGTAAAGCTCAGCGTGTCGATACGGGCGTCGATGTCGGCAACCACGTAGTCTTTGTACTGATCCAGCCCACCGGACAGGTCGTACAAATTGTCGTTGCGGCCGAGCCTGCGCATCACCCGCTTGATACCACTGCTCTGCTTGATCTCCATCTCGACCCGCGCCACGGGCGATTTGGCCGAGACTTCGATGTCCTGCAGGAATAGGTAGGCATTGGCGCCGGTCAGGCCTTTGACCGTAATGCCACGCACGCTGATCTTCTTCACCAGCTTCTGGTTATAAGCGTCCAGCGCGTCGAGGCGGTGGATTTTGTTGTACTCGGTTTTGTGCGTAGCCGAGTAGCGCACGATCATCAGCGGATTGAACTCGCTAAAGGACGCCAGCGTCTTGGCCCCTTCCATCTTCTGCGGCTCATCGAGAAACAGAATCGGTCGGTTAGCCTTGATCACGTCGATAGGGCGGCGTGACTGAAAGTCATCCAGTTCTTCATAGATCCGCCGCTGATCAGCACCACGGGCAGCGAACGCCTGTACGTTGATGACCATGACGTTAATGCCGGCATCCGAAGAAAAACTCTCCAGATTGTGCAGCTGCTTAGAGTTGTAAATAAAGAAGCGCGCCTTCTTGCCGTAGCTCTCCAGGAAGTGCTCAGCCGTGATCTGCAGCGATTTGTACACGCCTTCACGAATGGCAATGCTCGGCACCACGACGATGAACTTGCTCCAGCCAAAGCGTTTGTTCAGCTCGAACATGCTCTTGATGTAGCAATAGGTCTTACCAGTACCTGTCTCCATCTCGACATCGAGATTGATGGTGCAACCCGTATGTTTGTCGCTGGCCAGCGCCGCCGATAACGGCAGATTCTGCCGGCGTTGTACGCCTTGAACATTTCCCAGCAGCTGCGCCGCGTTCAACGCTAGCTCGGCATTCTTGAAGCCTGCCTCAGTCGGCTCGGCGTCTTCGCACCAAGCAGGTCGATCTGCTGCGGAGCCACCGGCGCAACGGGCTGAGCGCCAGGGTCAACGCGATAACTCACGCCCGAGGATTTTGGCTGGCCGGCAAAGCAGTCGGCAAAGGCATCTACCGCATGGGTCTGGTAGGGCTGGACTTTAAACTTCAGTTTCATGCGTTATTCCTGACTGACCCAAGGTTATTGCAAGTAAGAATCAAGGCGTCTAGCCCTTTAGGATCAGCTACTTACCGTTAATTTATTCTGCATTTATTCTGCAAGCACCCAGACCGGCGCCTCGCGCGAGCCGTCATTCTTAATGCGCTCGGCACGTCGCAAGCTGGTGAGTAAACGACCAATCTTGGTTTCCTTCTGCGCATCATCCAGAGCATCGCTGAGTTTGTTGCTGAGCAACTGGTCGATATCCTTGCGGGTAGCGTTGGTCGAATAATCGTTACCGGCGCGTTTGAACTCCACGACCTCGTTTTCCCAGCACTCAATCAGAGAGTCCAGCAGTGCCTGCAAGGCTTGAGCATCCATATCGGCCCCTTAAAGCGTCTTGATTTCAGTCGCTGGCGACAGCAGCTTGAACACCTGCTCGACGTTGATTTTCACGCTGTCGTTGGCGAAGCCGGCGTCGCGGAACACCACACGTAACGGCTTATGTCCGGCGAGCTGTTTGACGAAGTCTTCGTCGATACCAGTATCGAAGCAGGCGACCAGTGCGTTGCCGTCAACGAAGAACACGGTCTTGCCGGCGATAACTTGCTGGCTGATCGGCAGAGCCAGATCCACCCCCCAATCAAGCAGCACCTGAAAGAGCAGATCTTCAGCGGTGCGATCTTCACGGATATTGTCAACTTGATCGGAGAGCAGATCCTGACTGACTGTATCCGGGGTGTAGTACACCTCTTTCATATTGGAAGTATCGATTTTTAGCACACGAAAACCGAGATCGAGTTTTTCAACATCCGTCTTGCTAGAATTTTCTTTCTTGATTTTCTGACCAGCACGACGAATGCGTTCTTTGCTTATCTCACTGATTGTCTTGTAACCGTACTTGAATGCTTCGCTCTTTTCGTCGCACTGTTCGGGAAGCTGGACCATGATGAATTTTAGCCGACTACCATTTTCTGCATTAAGATCAATGACAGCCTGCGCTGTGGTTGCTGATCCCGAGAAAAAGTCCAAGACGATGTCATCTATTGATGTACCTGCTCGGATTAGTTTCTTTAACAGCTCTGGAGATTTTGGAAAATCCATAACTGCCGCACCAAGCAAATCCTTTACCGACTTTCTTCCGTAGTCATTTGAAATTTCCTTATCAGTCCACAACGACTTTATAAGGGTTTTAGCTACTGTTCCATCCTCACTGACCAGGTAGTCTTTTCTGTATATGCGCCATTCACCACCTGTTTTTTCTCCGCAAAGGAGATGGCCTTCTTTGGTGACTTTATCTCGCCCCCAAGTCCAGCATGTCTTCACCCCATCAGGAGTGTCTGGCCATACTTCATCGAGATAGTCATCCTCTCGGCGAACTGAGATTTTCCCGCTTTTATGACTGACATAAAGAGGATAATAAAGATTGGGTCGAGTATCCGGATTAAAGGCTTGATTTCGATTCCTCAAACCTAACAGACGATACTTTCCATTCTGATCTTCACGATTATAGTCATCGACCATCCTCCCTTCTTTTTCAACTCCAAATACAGTATTTACATTTTCACAGTTCTTACCAAATATTAAAATAGACTCATGTGTTTTTGCTATAAATCGGTCGAGGTGACGCCCTCTCGGATTTAGCTGCACAGCGAGCTGCGCAATGAAATTTTTCTCACCAAAAATCTCATCGCATATTTTTTTCAAGTTATGACTTTCATTATCATCAATGGAGATAAATATAACACCATCATCTCGCATTAGATTCCGAGCAAGCCTTAACCTAGAGCACATCATGCTTAGCCAGTCAGAGTGAAATCGTCCATTTGACTCCGTATTGGCAACAAGACGATCACCAAACTCATTGCGCTGATTCGAGTGTTCAAAATACATTTCAAGACTTTCAGCAAAATCGTCCTCGTATATAAAATCACTTCCTGTGTTATAAGGAGGATCAATATAGATCATCTTGACTTTATTTAGATACGTCTCCTGAAGCAGCTTTAATGCTTCTAGGTTATCCCCCTCAATAAACAAATTTTGAGTGGTATCAAAATCAACACTCTCTTCCCTGCACGGGCGCAGTGTCTTGGCAATTGGTGCATTCGCTGCCAGCAGTGCCTCACGCTTGCCCGGCCAATTTAGCTGATAACGTTCCTGCGGCCCTTCTACCACAGAAGCAGAAAGCTCCTGACGCAACAAATCGAAGTCAATAGCCTTTTTCAGCTCACCTGCTGCATCCCGAGCTTCGGTGATGCAATTGGGGAACAGCGCAGCCAATTTGTCGATATTACCCTCGGCCAAATTCGGGGAGTGCATTTTCAGCTTGTCCATGGGACTTCCTGTAGTTCTTGAATTCTGGGTGCGAACTGGCGCTTACGCGCTCAGCTGATCAATTTGAGCATTCAGCTCCCGCAATTGAGCGTTGAGCTCTACTTTGCGGTTGAACTGTATTTCTTTGTACAAGCGAGCTTCCAGCTTGCGCTGCTCGCCTTGCAGGCTGCGCAGCTGGGTCAGTCGCTGCAGCTGCTCTGGCAGGCTTTCACCGAGCCTCGCCGGCTGCGGCAGCAAGCTGCGCAGCAGTTGTTCGTAAAGGCCATACAAATCCAGCGCCAACGGCAGTGGCTGACGCTCGGCATCAGCGGCTGACCAAACTCCGGCGAAGTAGCCAGCGATAACCCACTTGCTGGCATCGGCTTCGCTCGGGCGTTTAAAGGTCGCCACCATGCGGGTGCGTTGCTCATGGTGCAATTGAAAGATGATCGGCAGTGGAATAGCACGGTCGATGGCGCGCAGTACTTCCTCATCCAATTCGGCGTTTTTCAGCGCGATGTCGAAGATCTGAATTTCTACGACACTACCCCGCGCCGGCAGGTTAATGGTTTCCGGGGCCAGTTTGTACTGCCAGGTGATTTGCTCGACCTGGGCAACAAATTTATCGCGCAGTGTCGAGCTAACAGAACCTCGCTCGTAGATTTTGTTTTTTGCCACCACACGGCCAACCTTGGCCTGCGAGGGAAAACTAAATAGCGCTGGCGGAACTGCCGGTATAACTGGGGTCTGGCTCATGCCGCGCCCTGAATGACGATGAAGGTAATCAGCTCGAAATCATCCAGCCCAGAGATGGTGTCGACTAGCGCGGTGGTCTTACCGCCGCTGAATAGACTGTCGATATCCTTTTCTTCCTTTACGTCGATCATCGAACGAATCGCTTGGTCGAGTAGATTGGAGTAGGCGCGCATGTTACGCCCGTCCTGGGTGGACTGATTGAACCGCTGGTAGGCATCACTGATCGGCTGGCTGTGGCCCTTACAGGCGCTGCGAGCCAGGTCCAACAGACGCTTGGCTTCTGTCTGATCACTGATGATCTGCCCTTCCAGACTGATATAGATCAGGTAGAAGGGATGCAGGCGGTTCTGTTGATTGAGACTGGCGCCGTGCTTGCGATTGCGCAAGGTGAAGATTACTCCGGGCACCAAGCCAAGTTCCTGCCGTGCCGGCACCACGGCGTGTAAGCCATTGGGGATGTTGCCGAGGTCACCATTGGCCTTGATGTAGCTGAGCAAATCCATGCGGAAATCATTGAGGCCAAGGTCGGTGATGGAGACGCCGGTCTTGATGTCTTCCATCTCGATCACTTCATCCTGCAATCTTCGCAGTTGCTCTTTGCGGTAGGCCACGTCGTTGGCCTGGGCGCTGAGCACGTTGTCGTCGCCAGTGGCGGTAACGTCAGCGATCATCATGCGGTTTTCAACCCGCTCTTTGAGGTTGATGTACTCGTCGAGGCTGATGTCTGGCCAGTAGTTGACCAACTGGATGCTGGCGTTCTGCGAGCCAATACGATCCACCCGGCCGAAGCGCTGGATGATGCGCACCGGGTTCCAGTGAATGTCGTAGTTGATCAGATAGTCGCAGTCCTGCAGGTTCTGGCCTTCGGAGATGCAGTCGGTACCGATGAGGATGTCGATTTCACGCTGCTCGTCCGGGTAAATCAGCGCTTTTTCTTTCGAGCGCGGCGAAAACAGCGTCAGCAAACCTTGGAAGTCGTAAGTCTGGCGACTGCCCGGCATAGTGCCGAGGGTGGACTTGGGCGCATCGCTGCCGGTGACCTTGCCGGAATGCACCTTGTGAGTGCTCAGCAGGTACTCAGCCAGGTTGTCGTAGAGGTAATTGGCGGTATCGGCGAAGGCGGTAAAAATCAGCACCTTGCGATTGCCAGGATTGATCGGCGATGCCAGCTTGCTGGTGATCTGGGTTTTCAGGTGCTGCAGTTTGGCGTCGTCGGCTGGTGTGACCTTGGCCATTTCAGCCAGCAACTCTTCAATGAGGATCAGGTCGCCTTGCAGGTCTTGCTCCCAGGACGGCACGTCCATGTCTTCCAAGCTGATCTGAATCTTCTTACCGATGGTAATGTCGCCGGGCAACGGTAAGTTGTCGTCGTCAAAATCGGCATCTTCAAAGGCAGCGGTAACGTCGGCGAAGTCACTGGCAAGTCCGGTTTTCTTGAAAGTAGCGATTTTATCCAGTGCGTTCCGATGCGTGTTTTGCAGATTTTTCAGGGTCAGGCGGAAAGACTGGACCGAGCTTTCCAGGCGCTTTAGCAGGTTGGTGGTCATCAGCGCTTGCAGGCTTCTCTCGCGGTCGACCTGTTTGAGTTTGCCTTTACCTCCCTCCACTTCGGTGTCGTACATCTCTTCGTACTTTTTCAACCGGCTAGGCAGGATGTAGCTAACCGGCGCGTACACGGCGAGCTTAAGCAGCGACAGCTGGTTGAAGATCTCGTTGAAGCCGATGACGTCACCACGCGGAGTCAACGGGCAATGAAACGACAGTGGCTTGCGGCGCTCAGGGAAGCTACCAATGTCGGCGGTGTTGTAGAAGGTCTCGATATGCCGGCGCGAGCGGGCAATGGTGACGCTGTCGAGCAGCTCGAAGAAGTCGAAATCAAGGGTATTGAGAATCGCCGCTGCAGTGCGTTTTTCCGGTGGCAGACCGGTCCACATATTGAAGGCTGCCTGGGCGCGACGGAAGATACCGTCGATGTCCTTTTCAGTGCGCAGCTTCTTGCTGAGGTTGTCGCTGTCGCCCTCGTAGGCCAAGGCCAACTGGTTGCGCAAGTCGCTGAAACGGTTGTTGACCGGGGTGGCCGAGAGCATTAGCACCTTGGTCTTTACGCCTTGACGAATGACCTGATTCATCAGCCGCTGGTAACGGGTCTCTTTGTCTTTATAGATATCGTTGTTACGGAAGTTGTGCGACTCATCGATCACCACCAGGTCGTAGTTGCCCCAGTTGACGCGATCCAGCGGAATGCCCAGCGACTCGCCACGGGTGCGAGTCAGGTCGGTGTGGCAAAGCACGTCGTAGTTAAAGCGATCCTTGGCAAAGATGTTGGTCTTGAGGTTCTGGTTGTAGTTGCGCCAGTTATCGGAGAGCTTCTTCGGGCAGAGTACCAAAACCGACTTGTTACGCAGCTCGTAATACTTGATCACCGCCAATGCGGTGAAGGTTTTACCCAGGCCTACGCTGTCAGCCAGGATGCAGCCGCTGTAGGTTTCCAGTTTGTTGATCAGCCCGGTGGCCGCGTCGCGCTGGAAGTTGAACAGCTTTTGCCAGATCAGACTGTCCTGATAGCCGGTGCGGTCATTGGGTAGCACATCCTCATTTATGTCTTCCAGGAACTCGCGAAAGATATTGTAAAGCATTAGAAAATAGATTCGCTCTGGGGCGTTCTCTTGATAGACCGAAGCGATGTGATCGCAGAGTCGACCAGTCACATCTTCAAGCTTTTCCGGATCGCTCCAAATCTGCTCGAACAAGTTGAGGAACATGCCAGTGTGGGCCGGTTCATCGAAACGGGAAACGATGTTCGAGAGCGCGCCACCTTTCTGGTAGCCGAGATCGACAGCTGTAAATCCCTGAACGGGCATAAATACAGCGTCACCCGACTCGGCCTGTGAACCGATAAAGGGCTGCATCGGAGCCTGAGCACGGTTTGAACGGAAGGTAGCCTTGCGGCGTATCCAGTCAGCACACTCCTTGGCGATAGCCTTTTGAGTAAGTTGATTCTTCAACTGAATCTCAAACTCACTTCCGGTGAGGCTGCGCTCGCGCTCTGCCTTGGGGATATAGAACTCGCGCTGCTCCTTCTTGATCTTGTCGCTGACCTCATTGGGGACGAAGGTCGGCGAGGTGAAGATGAACTCCAGGGAGTCTATGCTCTCAAGTTCCTTCTTCAGCGCCACGTAGGCGTAGATCGAAAAGCACGAAGCAGCGATCTTCAGCTTCGAACCCGGCTTAATCGTACCTTTGAGGCTTTCACCAAGCAGGGTATTGATGTTGTCGATCAGTTCCATATGAAGGATTCCCTTTATGCGAGCTGAGGGGGATTATCACGGAGCCTGCGACGAATATCACGGATTACTAGCCAGCAGAGTGCCAGGCACACAGTTTCGGCCCAATTTGCCCTGTCACATCCAGTAAAAAAGGCCAAAACCCAAAAATAAAGTCACCCACAATCCATCGTAGAACTTCCGACTCTGCCAAACGTCATGCCAACCAACGTCGGCGAAGGCATTTAGGCTGGCCCACACGCAAGCACCGAGCTCCAAGGGGCCTCAGGCGAAGTTGCTGATCATCCTTGACCAGGTAGTGCATCGCATAGTGGACATGCGAGCGGACCTGCTGATCATTGCGATAAATGACACCGATTCCCAGCCTTCCCTCGTACCTTTCCTTATCTTGGTTGCAACTATCGAAATACCCCCTTCCCTGCGTCACACTCCCCCACAGCTCACCAATCTGACTCGCCTTGTAGATGTCCCCGCGTAGCTGTGCACCATTAAAGAAGAACGCGGCGTGGATGTGATAGCCCCGACTTTCCCCCTGCTCCACTGCGCAGATAAAGCCGGTCTCATGCTTGAAAATCGGATTGCGCTCACGCTCGGCGACGAACCTGTCCAGATCATCAAATACCTGCTCAACACGCTGCCTAGCTTGAGACGCCTTGAGGTAATAGAGATTGACCCTGACTACGACAGTGCGAGCGTAACGATCCAGCACAGAGTCCGTGTATTCAGTGACCCTACTTTCTTGATCCCCAGCCTGGTAACGACGGTCACTCCTTTTGCGCCGATACCATTGCTCCCGAGTCAACTGACGAATCCTCACGACCAGTAAATTCATGCTGCGGCGATGGTCCAGATAGGCTGTTCTATCATCATTCAGACAGACGGGACCGACAGGGCTACGCTCGATCCCGATATACTGACAAGCCTCCCAGAACGCTTGCAGGTGCTCGCTGTAGCGGTATTGGGAGTGCTCATCAAACAAGTCGATCATTTGCTGGATGTCATCGAAGTACCGGGAGAGCCTGGTCGGCAATATCCTCTCGCAACCTGAGCGTGGGACGCTGAATCGGAACGCTGGAATATCGTGTTGCTCGATTACTTTTACGAGTTGCTCAATCCGGATGGCGATATCGGATTGGGATAGGCTGGTTTGAGCTCTGCTGCTGGTCATGCCTGTGTACCTGGTAGTTGTTTTCATACCAGATACCGTTTGTGCATTTTTTAACCGGCGGCCTACTCCCCAAATGAACCTTGATCACTGGAGATTGATTACTTTCTGTTCGGCTTTTTACTGAAGTCTGTTTATTGATTATCTGAAAGCTATATAACTAGATACAGCTCCGTTGCTAGTAGACGCTCCCGCTCCAGACGACCCAATCAGAAAGCTATTGCCAAGCCAGGCAGGAGATCGACCAAACCGCCCCATGGGGGAGTTAGCTGAGAACCGCCTGTTCATCATTCGGCATAAAGACCAGGACCGTCTCTTGCCGGTCCTGGCCTTTATGCTAGATAGTCCAACCTCTTCGCATCATGCAGCCAGATCACGCTCCTCTATTCTGGCCAAAATCCAGTCTTGCACTTCTCCTTCGACCCAGCCAACGCCGCGATCTCCCAGCGAGACTGATTTTGGGAAGGTACCTTCGACGATGTACTTGTAAATGGTAGACCGGGCCAGACCGGTCGAACTCATGACGTCTTTCAGGCGGATGATTCTCATGAACGGGGCTCCTCTGTTCGTTCAGAGGATTGGCAGGGACTGTAAAAAAACACCGTTCACTTCCCTGCCGTCTCGCCAGACGCGAGATCCCTGAGCATCAGCCAATTATTCAAGTCCACGGGGAGTGAGCAAACAGTATAAATTCTGGTCCTCTCTGGAAACGCCATTCAGGTCAGTAACCTCCCGGACATTAACGTTGCCAAACCCACGACCAAACTCCGCCACATACAACCTTTGGGTGCTCATAGCGCCATCACGTGGCAGCGCCAAAACTGCTCGCGAAGGATAGAAAACGCACTTGGGCGTAACGGCAACCCGTCGAGCAGGGAGCAGCACGTAGTCCGTGGACTTAAAATCGATACTGCTGATCAACGAACTTGACCGAAACCAATCGTTTCTAAAGCCTCTCGCCACACGCTCAGCCTTCTCAAACAAATATCGGACAAGCGACTGAGTCGCTTCTGTATCAGCACCACCGCTCCGCAGGTCGTGCTTGATCAATTCAACGAGCTCGGACTCGCCTTTGCTGTAATCGTCCCAAAAACGAGAAAGAAGATATTCCGCATAACAGTCAAGCCTCCCCCTCAACAAGCTGCCCTGCCTTTGTTCATGCTTATCTTCAAAGAACTGACGAACGCCAGCCACGCGCTGATCCGATGCTTCGCCCTCGTCATGTAGCATTTCATCTACTACGTCACCCTCGTTGCTCGAAGTGATCACTTTAGAGAAAGAGACCAGCAAGATCGGCAAGCTTTGACCATGGTTCAATTCCGGGTGGTGCAGGTTGATGTAGTAGGTGCTTTTTGTTTTCTTGAAAATGACAGATCCCGTTGCTCCGGGAACGTAGGCGCGGATCAAGCCATCGTCGAGCAAGGTCCTTACTCGATTTTTCAAGCGCACCTGACTCAGTCCGGTTATCCGCGCCAACTCTGCGCTTCCCAGATCCCTTACAACGCCAAATCGGTCTGCGCGAATCAACAGTGCAGCAAGAAGTACGCGATTCACCACGCTCACCCGCCCCTGCCCTCTGCTTGCCCGCACCTGAGCAAGAGGAGCAGTTGCTCTCTGTTCATCTTGCCGTGTGGCGATAGCTGATCGTTGATCAGCCACCTTGAGCTCATGCTGTAGCAGGTGGCGAATTACCTTTTCGTGGATTACCTCTGTCACGTCGTGTCGAGCAACCTGCGCTGCGTAGCTTGCGTCTAACTCATAGTGCCTTTTGGGACGTCCTTGCCCGCTCACTACATCTCGGCGAACCAATACCCCGGCAGCAACCAACGAATTTAAAGCCGTGCCAGCTTGGGTATCGGAGATTCCAAAACGCGCCGCCAGCTCCTTAACACCCGCACTAATACTTCTAGCAACCAAACCGAGCTCAGCCATACGGATCAGCAAATATTTTGTCTCAGGGCTTATTCCATTCACCTCACTGCGCAGCACCGAAAGCAGCATATCGTTCACAACGTTATCCAACATCTATGAATATTTCTGTATTTTATCTCAATAATTACAGACTGTTTAATTAAAAATCTAATACTTAGTAATTTACAAAGTAAGTTACCATAGTAAATTACTAAGTAATTTATTGAAAAACCTTAAGCGGACGCATATGAGTACTGATATGACGAGCACCTCCTGGTTCGACCTAGAAAACGCAGATCAGCGCAGGTGGGCTTTGAATTACCTTCGGACATACCGAGGCGCGCTCGTCAACGAGGGGGGGCTAGACAAATGGCTCAAGCAGGAGCGACATCAAGACTCTGCGGTGCTGGCGAGAATGAAACTGGCTTGGGGCCAGGTTCAGCGAAGGAAAGAGAGCAAGCGAGCGGGAGAGAAGGCATGCAGCTTCGTACTTTCATCCAAGGCAAAGCGTCACTTGGATACGTTGGCAAAGCAGAACGAATCCAGCATTAAAGATTTCCTTGAGACCTTGCTATCTGACGAGTACGAGGAGGCGAGCCAACAGAAAATCGCGGCCAGGGACGCCGCCAAGAAGGCCGCTGAAAAGGAAAAGCTACTAAGGAAGAAACTGGAGGCCATCAACTCAGCTCTCCATGAGTGCATTACGGAACTAACGCAGCGCACCATAATGATGGAAGCCGAAAACCTCTCAATCGACGACCTCTCTGAAGAGCAAAAAAGCCGAAGCGCAGCGCTTCGCTTGGAAACACTAAAAAAATTTACCGCCCCACGGCCGATGCTTCCTCGGGATGAAGTGTTTCCTCACGGCATGGAGAGGCCAACGTAGCCGAGAACCACTATTCATACAGCAGAAGCCCTGCTAACGATACTGGCCGCCCATCATGACGTCCCAAAGCACCAAGCAAATTACATTGGCATTCCAAATGGCATTCCAGACAAAAAACAAAACCTGATTTTTCTTTTCAAATCAATATCTTGAAAGCTCGGTTCAGATTACCCCGGCTCGAATAAAACGTCCCCGGATGTCTTTTTTTGTGCTTGAAAACTCAGCACACATGCAAGCGGAGGATTGGATCCGAATTTAACGCGAAACCTGAATCACCAAAGCGTGGAGCCTCAGAATTTTCCTGCAAGATATAGCGCTATTGATGAACTGGCACGCTTCCACCTATGCGCATAACCTTCCCCCGTCGCTGCAAAATCAGCGACCGGGTTTAGCAGCTCGGTTAATATCAAGGCCTGCAAAGCCACCCTTCGTACAAGCGATGCTTTCAGCATCCGCTGGTTCGCATTATGGCGGCTGTGCGTGGGGCACTTTCGGGTGCGCTGGGTTCCTTGATTCCTGGTCTGCTAACCCGCGTACGGTCGCCACCCTTTTCGTTTAGCAGCGATGTCTGGCGACTCCATCAATCAAGGAGTTTCACCCATGAAAAAAATCACGCCCAATCCTCCCGCAACCCTCTTCACAGTCAATGAAAACGTCGACCCCGAAACCCTGCTGATCCAGGCCAGCGAAACCCTTGCTTCGCTGGACGCAATCATCACCGACCTGGCCTTCGAACTCGACGGCTTAAACCGCCAAAAACTCTTGGGGAGCCAGCAACTAGCCGTGCTGGGTGGATTACTCATCGATCGTGTGCTGGTCACGCTGGCCCCTACCACCGACGCGCAAGCGTTCCCGACGTAATCTCAGTAGCAAGCGAGACACCGCCGCCACTGATGACTGACCCGCCACTCGCCCTGGCAATCGCAACTTCACATTGAGCTAACGCTTTCACATCCCTTTCACACTTGAGCGTCTATGGTTATCCCAGCTCCTTGTGAACACCCCTTTCAAGCCCGCTTTTCCCCATCGCGGGCTTTTCTTTGTCTGCGATTTGCCTCGCTGGAATCCCCTCGCACTTCCCATTACCCTGACCCCCTCAATCAGACAACCGGAAGTCCGATCCCCGTGTTCAAGCCATTTGCTGTCCTCACACTTGCCTGCGCCCCACTGCTTGCAAACGCCGCCGACCTGGCCGGTGTCTGGAGGGGTACCGTCGGCAAATCCGCGATCACCGCCTGTTTCAACGGCGCACACGGCTCCAATGGCAGCTATTACTACCAACGCATTCTCACCCCCATTCAGTTGACACAGGCCAACGCCAGCGAGCCATGGACCGAAGAAGGGCAAACCGGTTTCTGGCAGTTGGATGCCCCGCAGGGTGACACGCTGACAGGTACCTGGAGCAAAACCCTTGGCGGTAAAAGCCTGGCGCTCAGGCTCGTACGCGCTGACACCGACGGTTGCGCCAGCGACGCCTATAACAACGCGCTTGAAGCGGTGCCGCCTGCGGTGAAGGTGGAGAAGAAGACGTTCGGCGAACACGCCTATCAAGTGAAGACCCAAGGCGGCCAGGTCATCCTGCAACTTGAAGGCGACGGTGCGGCCATCGACGAGATCAACCGAGACCTTGCGCGCATGGCCATCAACCCGGACGGTCAGACCGAGTTCTACAGAGAACGGCGCAACGCCCTGGAACAAAGCGGCGGCACCACCACGAGCGAGATCACGGTCGAGCCTTTTTACTGGTCGTCGCACTGGGTCACCGTGCGCTTCTACCGCTGGTCGGCAGGTTACGGACGCAGCGGCATCAGTTGGGGCCTGCACAGCTGGAACCTGCAGACCGGCGAACGCGTCGACCCGTGGACCTGGCTGGGCGGCCAGCAGGAATGGGACTCCCCCTACTCCGGCCAGGTCAAACTGCCCGCCACCTTCAGCGCATGGTTGGCCAAGCAGACCACCCCCGACGAAGGGTGCCCGGCCATCACCCGCTACTCGACATTCGACTTGAGTTTCAATACCCAGGGCCTGCAACTCTCGACACCCGCCCAAGGCGACGGCTGTGACAACGACCTGAGCTTTACCTGGGAGAAACTGGAACCGGTGCTGACGACGCAAGGCAAAGCGGCGGTGCCCAGCTTGAAAATGCCGTGAGCGAATAACCAGCCTTACAAAAAATCCCCGATTCGTTCACGAAAGGTTCAGAAACACAGACAGATACTAACCGATAGCAATGGCCGCTCCCCCGAGCGGTCCCCCCGCCCCGGTAGCCACACCCCATGACGCGTCCCGCTCCCCTGCTGCTCCTGCTCGCTGCTCTATTGTTCTTCTTCGCCCTCGGTAACCATGAACTGCAAGGCTCCACCGAAGCCCGCGTCGCCGGGATCGCCATGGCCATGCACCTGGACAATAACTGGGTGGTGCCCCAGTTGTTTCGTGAGCCCTTCCTGGAAAAACCACCGCTGAGCCTGTGGATCGACGCCGGGGCCATTCGTCTGTTTGGCGGTACCACCTGGGCCGTGCGCCTGGCTTCGGCGTTTGCCGGGTTGTTCAGTGTGATGCTGCTGTACGCCATGCTGCGCCGATTCGGACGGCCGCAAACCCTGGCCTTCAGCGCGGCATTGATATTGGCGACCATGGCCAGTTACTGGAGCAATGTGCGCGGCGTCGGCGAGGATTCATTGCTCACCCTGGGCGTGACCGCCGCACTGCTGGCGTTTTACCAGGCCGTACGGCCGGATCGCCAGGGGCCAAGCGCAGGCGCCTGGGCGCTGTTTACGGCGGGGATGGTGATCGCCACCCTGAGCAAAGGGGTGCTGGGCCTGGCCATGCCGGGCATTGTGATTTTTGTGTACCTGGCCAGTACCAGCCTGATGGACAAGCGCCTGAACGTGGGCGACTGGCTCAAGCCTGCGCTGTTTACCCTGCTGGCCCTGGTGCCGCTGGTGATCTGGCTGGGCTTCCTCTACCAACGCGGTGGCCTGCAGGCGGTGACCGAAGTGCTGTTGACCAACAGCGTCGGTCGGTTCAGCGGTTCGTTTGTCGAGGCTGGGCATTACGAGCCGTTTTACTACTACATCGCCAAGCTGCCACAGGCTTTTCTGCCGTGGAACATCCTGGTGTACCTGGGCCTTTGGCACTTTCGAAAGAGCCTGGTGCGCAACCGCTACCGCCTGTTCTTCAGCGTCTGGCTGGTGGCGCAGTTCACCCTGCTGACCCTGGCGTCGAGCAAGCGCACGGTGTACCTGATGGCACTGGCCCCCGCCGCCGCCGTACTGGCCGCGGAATATGCACGGGTCCTGCTGGACTGGCTGAAAACCCGCAAACCCGCGCTGCATAACCATCACAGAACGCTGGTGGGCGGTGTGTTCACCCTGGCCGTGGGTTGCTACCTGATAGCCGCCTTCTGGTTCGCGCCCAAAGCGGACGTGCGCCAGTCGTTCGTACCGGTGATCAGCCAGGTCCAGACGTTAAAGGATGAAGGCAGGGAAGTGGCGCTGTTCCAGCCCAACGAGCGGATCGCCGGGGCCAGTGTGTTTTACCTGCAGGCCTATCTGCCGATTCTGCAGACCGAGGCGCAGTTGCATGATTTCCTCGCCGCCAGGCCCGGCAACGTTGCGTTGCTGGACCATACCAATGGCTTTTCCACCCCGGTGAAAGTGATCAAGCAGATGTCGATCAATCGCCAGCCTTACTACTTTATTCAGCAGTAAGGCCGGCGCCGGCTATCAGTGCTTGGTGACCTTGTCCAGGTAACCCATGGCAAACGCCGAGACCACGAAGGTCATGTGGATGATCACGTACCACATCAAGTGCTGCGGATCGACGTTCTTGGCGTCCATGAAAATGCGCAGCAAGTGGATGGAGGAAATCGCCACGATGGAGGCCGCCACTTTCATCTTCAGCGATGAAGAGTCCATGGTGCCCAGCCAGTTGAGCTTCTCTTTGTTGTCATCGATATCCAGCTGCGAGACGAAGTTCTCGTAGCCGGAAATCATCACCATCACCAGCAGGCCGCCGACCAGGGCCATGTCGATCAACGACAGCAGCACCAGGATCAGCTCGGACTCAGCCATCGAGAACACGCTCGGCAGCAGGTGAATCACTTCCTGGAAAAATTTCAGCGCCAGCGCCAGCAACCCCAGGGACAAGCCGAAATAGATCGGCGCCAGCAGCCAGCGCGAGGCGTACATAGCATTTTCGATAAAACGTTCCATTGAATCTCACACAGCTTGGCTAGAAATGGCGGCGAGTATATCAGCCGCCACAAGACACCTGTAACCACGAGAAAACTGACCTGGGCGGCATCTGTAAGAGAACTTTTCTGCTAGTGTCGAGCCCAATCACTCGGCTCGATGACGTCGGACAGGAAAAACTCAGATGATGGATGTGCGATTCCCTTTGGTCGGTATCGGCCTGTGCGCGGCATTGCTGGTGGCCGGCGGATGTTCCCCCAGCGACGAGCAAAAACAGGCCTCACTCGAAGAGAAAGCCGCCACGTTCGAACACGCCCTCGACGGCATCCAGGACCCCAAGCTGCGCGACGCCATCGCCGAGCTGGGCGGTTCGCTGCTGTTACTGGAGCGGGCACAGGTCAAGCTCGCCAGCAAGCCCATCGAAGCCGAATACGGCGAAGACAACCTGGCCCTGCTCAAGCACTACCCCACGCCCCAGGCGCTGGTGGACACTTACATCAATGGCCTGTTCGTGCTGCGCAAGCCTTCCCACTCCGACTATTTGACGGATTTGCAGCCGGTCTTCCCGTTCAGTTTCAATCTGCCCGACCAATTCCCGTTCCCCCATGGCCTGCAATGGCAATCGGTGACCCTGAGCAACAACAAAGTCATCCCCTTCCAGCCGGAATGGTCGGAAACCGATCCTGGCATCCAACTGAGCCCCAGCAGTTCCAACCTGACCAACCCCGACGACCTGACGGTGACCTACCCGTTCTTCGACGGCATCGAGACGGAAAACAAGAGCCAGCCGCAACCGATCAGCCTCAAAGGCACGGTTGAAGTGGTGGCGCCGGGCAAGGTGTTGACATTCGAGCTGTCGAAACAGGACGTGGGCCATACGCGCACCGAAGGCAATATCGCCCTCACCCTGGTGCACTTGGAAAAAAACTACGCCGAAATCGAGATGAGCAACAGCCAGCCACTGGCGCCGCAAGTGGGCGACGAATCGCCTAACCCCCTGCTGGTACAGGCGCGCGACAGCACCGGGCAATTCCTCACACGCTCGGGCTCGATCAACGAAAGCAGCGCACAGGTGGCGTTCTACGAGAAGCAACTGGCCGAGATGCAAAAGCAGGACGCATGGTCGGATGCGCTCGAAAAGAAGCTGGCCGAACAACAGCAAGCCTTCGAACACCAGCAGAGCAGTCATTACGCCAAAGTGTATTTCAACGGGCTGGTCGACAACCTGCAGGTTAACGTGCTGGATTTTTCCACCGCGACACTGACCCGCAAAGACCTCGACCTGCCGGTGCTGCGCTTCGACAAAAACAGCCTGCAGCAAGCCGTGCAGGCGTTGCCGATGCCGGTCACCGTCTATGACGATGGCGCCGCCAACTGGCTCAAAGGCGCGAGCCTGACCGAAGAGCAGCTGAAAAACAGCGTCACCATCAGCCAGTCGGTGGAAGACGCCAGTGCCGCGCACATCGTGTTCGACCACCCGTTCACCTTCAACGACGACCTGATAGGCAGCGAGCGCAACAGCAGTGAGTCGCCGGTGACCTTCTTCACCGCCGACGAAAAAGGTGAACGCGGCGAGCCCATCGAGTTGCCGACCGAAGCCTTCGAACTCAACCCGGCGCGCGGTACCCTCACTTACGACCTGAACCTGTTTCCGGAAGACCCGGCCTTTGTGGTGGGCTCGATTCCGCTGTTCCTGGCGACCATCGAGAAAGGCGAAATAGAGGGGGCCAAGCTGCCTAAGGGGCTGTCGCTCAAGGACAACGCGCTGATCGTCGACCAGAAGGAATTCCCTGCCGACAGCTGGCGCTTCTACGCCAAGGACGCCAGCGGCAACTACCTCAAGGAAATCCTCGGGGTCAGCCACCGGGCCGAGGAGTACGGCACGGCACTGTTTGACGTGCATTATTTCTACGGCCAGCCGACGTCCCTGGAAAGCTACCAGCGCACCGACCTGAGCACCGTGCAATACGGCTTTGAGGTCAAGCTGGACAAGCCCGAGAGCAAATAAACGACGGCGCCTACAGGGCCAGCCGGTCGTGCCGGCCGTTGAGCCGGCGCAGATGAGCCTGCAGGTGCAGGCACCAGATCTGCGGGTCACGCGCCAGCTCATAGCCGTGCAAGGTCAGATTGTCGACGATGGATTCCATCATATCGTGCGCCACGACCGGTCCGGCAAACGGACCTTCGGACTTGACGGTGGAAGGCTGTTCGCCGGTGATGCCGGCGGCGAACAATAACGTCCACAGCCCGTTATCCCCCGCGAGAGGGCGAATGGCACATTCGATACGGGTGGCCAGGCCGAAGCACTGGCGGGTGAGGCAAAGGTTGCGCGGCATGGCGGCGACCCTCGGTGGCTCGGTGTTCAGCCTCCACCTGGGCGAGGCTATTTCTATCCAGCGATTCCTGTGGATATCCCTTTATACAGAATAGAAGAAAACCGCGACAAACCAAGGTTGTAGGGACCAACGGGTGTTGGCCATTCAGGACTGAGTCAATTTAGTGACGGTTTCCGAGTGATTCAAACACACCGCAGACCCAATGTGGGAGCGGGCTTGCTCGCGAAAGCGTCGTGTCAGTCACTGATATTTGACTGACACTGCGCCTTCGCGAGCAAGCCCGCTCCCACATTATTCGACCGCGTCGTGACAACAAATCAGCTCGGCTTGGCTTCGGCCAACGCTTGTTGCGCCAGCTCTTTTTCGGCCTCTTTCAAGTCCTCCTCACTGATCATCTCGGCAATCGCCCGCAACCGCTCGACCACGCGGGCATTGACCGTGCCCTCCGGGAATTGCCCTTCGGCATCCGGCTCACCGGCATCCTCGCCCACCAGCAGGCTCAACGCCTCATCCGCCTGGCGCACCGCATAGATATGGAACTGCCCGGCGCGCACGGCCTGCAGCACTTTTTCATCAAGCATCAGCGTAGCGACGTTGGCCTTGGGAATGATCGCGCCCTGCTCACCGGTCAAACCGCGCGCTTCGCACAAGCGGAAGAAGCCCTCGATCTTCTCGTTGACCCCGCCCACGGCCTGCACTTCACCAAACTGGTTGATCGAGCCGGTGATGGCAAAGCACTGTTTGAGCGGCGTCTTCGACAACGCCGAAATCAAGGTGCACGCTTCGCCCAGCGATGCGCTGTCGCCGTCCACATAGCCGTAGGACTGCTCCAGCGCGATGCTGGCCGAGATTGCCAGCGGGAATTCCTGGGCATAGCGGCTGCCCAGGTACCCGGTGAGGATCATCACACCCTTGGAGTGGATCGGCTGGCCGAGGTTGACCTCGCGCTCGATGTCGACAATGCCGCTGCCGCCGGGGTACACCGTCGCGGAAATCCGCGCCGGCACGCCGAAGGCCGAATCGCCCACCTCCAGCACCGTCAGCCCGTTGCACTTGCCCACCGCCGCGCCTGCCGTGTCGATGAGGATGACCCCGGCGAGCATGTCGTCGAGAATCCGTGCCGAGACCCGCCCGGTGCGCGTGGCCTTGGCCTTGAGCGCGCGCTCGATATGGCCGGAATCGGTCATGTCGTCGCCCGCCAGGTGGCGAATGAAGTCCGCCTCGCTCACCAGTTGGAACAAGTCGCCAATGCGCGCCGACAAACGCCCTTGGTGTTCAGCCAACCGTGCGCTGTACGTGGCCAGCCGCGCCACCGCATCCGACGTCAGCGGCGCCATGCCTTCTTCCGAGGTGCGGGTTTTGAGCAACTGGGCGAACTGCTCCAGGCTTTCGTCGACCATCGGGATGTCTTCGTCGAAGTCCACCAGTACCCGGAACATCTCCTGGAAGTCCGGATCGGCGTCCTGCAACGCGTAATACAACTGGCGCGAACCGATGATGATCACCTTGACCTGCAACGGGATCATCTGCGGGTTGAGGGTCACGGTGGCCAGGCGCCCCAGTTCACCGAGCGGCGACTCCATCTTCAGCTTGCGCGACTGCAGGGCACGCTTGAGCGCATCCCAGACAAACGGCTCGCCGAGCATTTTCTCGGCCTCAAGAATCAAAAAGCCGCCGTTGGCACGGTGCAAGGCGCCCGGACGCAACTGGCGATAGGTGGTGTAGAGCGCGCCCTGGTCGGTGCTGTATTCGATGCGGCCGAACAGGTTGTCGTAGGTCGGGTGCGGTTCAAACACCACAGGGGCGCCGCCGTTGACCGAATGGCCCACCACCAGGCTTGGGCAGTATTGCTCTTCGAGCAGCTTGCGCGCCTGGGCGTCGGTCTTGGCATCGTCGACCAATTGCTCGACCACGGTCTTGAGCAGGTACACCTGCATGGCTTGCAGGTAACCGCAGACCGCGGCGTTTTCCGCGTACTTTTCCGACAGCGGTGCGAGCAATGGCTGCAGGGCCAGGGTAATGGTTTCTTCGTTGAACTGACGCAGTTGGTTGTTGGACTCACGTTTCCACTGCGGCAGGCTGGCCAGTTCTTCGTTGAGGCGCTCTTCCAGTTCGGAAATATCCGAGTGGAAACGCTCGCGATCGGCTTCAGGCAATTGCGAAAACTCGGCCTCGTCCAGGGCCTTGCCGTCGAGCATCGGGGTAAAGGCGATATTGGAGCTGTCGCGGTAGAGCGCCACGTCTTTTTCCAGGGCCAGGCGCTCGATCACGTCCAGAGCCTTGTCGTAGCGTTGGTTGAAAGCGCGGTCGATGGCGCTTTTGCGCTGCTGGTACGTGGGATGCTCAAAGGCCGCCGGGAAGGTGGCGACCAGGTTGTCGATCAGGCCATTGATATCGGCGATGAACGCCGCCGCCGCGCCGCCCGGCAGTTCCAGGGCACGGGGTTCGCGTGGCTCATCGAAATTGTTGACGTAGACCCAGTCAGCCGGAGTCTGCAGGCGCTTGCCTTCGGCCTTCAGGTAACGTTTGACGAACGAAAAGCGGCCGGTACCGGGCTCGCCCATGACAAACACGTTGTAACCGGGGCGCGGCATGGCCACACCGAACTGCAAGGCTTCAACCGCACGTTCCTGGCCAAGCACACCGCGAAAGGGCTCCAAATCATTGGTGGTCGAGAAGCTGAACTGTTCAGCGGAGAAAGGGCGAGTCAGCGCTTCGGGCGCTAGACGCAAGCTGGCAGCAACAGGATCAGGCATCGGGCTTCCTTACATCAGGCGGGGCAGATGGGGCATTCTGGCTCCCGGTTACGCGCTCTGGCAAGGCGCGCTTGAGGGAAAGCATAGACGCGGGGTGCGCCCTGCAAAAAAACGCGACATCGCGAATAGTTTTATAAAAACCCACGGAACCCTTGGAACATGCCTAAACTCCAAACTGCGCGGGTTGGACTAATAACCGATCCCTAGGGCGCTATGAAGTGCCTGAACCCTTGTCCATTGGTTTGCACACAAAGAGAATAAAGCTATGAAACGGATCCTTCTCGGTACTCTTTTCACCGTCGTCTCCCTCAATGCAATGGCAGAAGCACCAGGCGGCCCGAACTGCGGTTGGGGCAACATGTTGTTCGAAGGCCAACGCGGCACGCCCGCTCACTTCCTGGCTTCCACCACCAACGGCACGTCGGGTAACGCCACCTTTGGCATGACCTCGGGCACCAACGGTTGCAGCACCAACAGCGCGCTGACCTACGGCGGCAAGTCCTGGATTGCCATGAATGGCATGATGAACGAGCTGTCCGAAGACATGGCCAAGGGTAATGGCGAAGCGCTGACCACCTACGCCGTGGTACTGGGCGTGGCTCCGGAAGATCGCGAGCACTTCGCGGCCGTGACCCACGAGCACTTCCAGCAGATCTTCAGCAAGGCTGACGTGACCGCTGACGACGTGCACAACAACACCATTGCTGTACTGAAAAGTGATGCCCGTCTGGCGAAATACGCTACCCAGGCTTAAGCTCGACCCGCCCGCGTCTTTCGAGACGCGGGTTTTATTTTTTCGACCTGCCCCCCTTGGGTCTTTTTTTTATCTCGACTTAAGTAGCCCCCATGCTCAAACGCCTCGCTTGCCTGGCTTTCTTCGCTTGCGCCCCGCTCTATGCGGCGCCGCATATCGATGATCAACGTTTGCAGCACCTGGCCAACGATCCGTTCTGGCTATCCCTGGGCCATTACGAAGCCGGCAAAATCAGTGGCTGGCGCAGCTATGTCAGCGACAAGAAGTTTTTCCTCGCGGCCGATGGTGCCCACCATCCCGACGCCGAACTCAAGGCCACCGTGGAGGCGCTCTACGCACCGGCCAGCCTTGGCGAAAAACATGCCCAATGCGTTTACCCCGCACGTACCCGCTGGCTCAAGGATCAGTTGCAGCTCACTGACCTGCCTGCCGTGGACTGCGCAGAATTCAAGCAATGGTTCAAGGACGTCGCCCCCCACAGCGCGGTGATGATCTTCCCGGCGGCCTACCTCAACAGCCCGTCCTCGATGTTCGGCCACACCCTGCTGCGCATCGACCAGGCCGACGTACAGAGCAACAACACCGCCTTGCTCAGCTATGCAATCAACTTCGGCGCCTATATCGAGGGTTCCGACAACAGCATTCTTTACGCCTGGAAAGGCCTGATGGGCGGCTACCCCGGCCTGTTCGCCCTGGTGCCCTACCAGGAAAAGCTCTCCGAGTACCGTAGCCTCGAAAACCGCGACCTGTGGGAATACCGCCTGAACCTGACCGAAGTCGAGACCAAGCGCATGGTGGAGCACGTGTGGGAGCTCAAGCAGATCCAGTTCGACTACTTTTTCTTCGACGAAAACTGCTCCTATCGCCTGCTCGAACTGCTGCAAGTGGCACGCCCCGGCCTGCGCCTGACCGAACAGTTCCCGTTGACCGCCATTCCCACCGACACGGTCAAGGCCGTGAAAGACGCAGGTCTTGTAGAAAAGATCGATTACCGCCCGTCCCGTGAGCGCGAGCTGCTGGAGCGCGCCAAGCCGTTGGACGGCGATGAGCAGCAATGGGTGCTCAAAGTCAGCGACGACCAGAAACAATTGCAGGACCCGGCCTTCAAGGCCCTGCCCCGCGAGCGCCAGGCGCTGATCATCGATGCCGCTTACCGCCTGGGCCGCTACCGCGCCAACGGCCTGGAACGCGACACCGCGCGCTCGCAACGCAGCTTCGAACTGCTGCGCGCGATCAACCAGAACCCCGCGCCCGACCTGAAGATCACACCGCCTGGCCTGCCGGAAAACGGCCACGAATCACGCACCTGGCAAGCCGGCATCGGCACCCGTGGCGACAAGGCCTTCGGCGAATACGGCCTGCGCATGGCCTACCACGACCTCAACGACAACGCCGAAGGCTTCCCCCTCGGCGCGCAGATCGAAATCCTGCAAATGAAACTGCGCCAGTACGAAGGCAACCACTGGCAACTGCAGCAACTGGACCTGGCCACCATCCGCTCCCTGACCCCGCGCAACGCCCTGTTGCAGCCGTGGTCATGGCAAGTCACCGGCGGCCTGGAGCGCGTACCCGGCAAACACGACGACGAAACCCTCGTCGCCCACGTCAACGGCGGCGCCGGCGGCACCTGGCAACTGCGCGACGACATGCTCGGCTTCGCCCTCGGCACCGTGCGCGTGGAACACAACAACGACTTCAACGAAGCCATCTCCCCGGCGGCCGGGTTCAACACTGGCGTGCTGTGGAAGAACCCGCTGGGCAATTTGAGCCTGGAAGCCAAGGGCGACTTCTTCACCAATGGCGAAGTGCGCCGCAGCCTCAGCCTGAACCAGCAGTGGGAACTGTCACGCAACCTCGGCCTGCGCTTGAGCGCGCAGCGCGAGTACAGCCATTTGTCGACGCCGGTGAATGAAGTGATGCTTGAGGTGAAGTGGTACCACTACTGATTAAAGCCTGACCAAGATCAAAAAATGTGGGAGCGGGCTTGCTCGCGAAGGCGGTGTATCAGTCAAAGTATCCAGTGACTGACA
>JAFHKH010000390.1 GCA_016937595.1 Pseudomonas cedrina subsp. fulgida
CCCGAGCCGGACTCGCCGACAATCCCCAGGGTCTTGCCGCGCTGCACGCTGAGGCTGATGCCGTCCACCGCGCGCAAGTAGTGCTTGCGTCGAAACAGGCCGCCGCCGAGGGGGAATTGCACGCTCAGGTCGTTCACCTCCAGCACCGTCTCGCGCTCCTCAACGCACACGGCGTCGCCCGCGGGTTCCGCATCCAGTAAAAGCTGGCTGTAAGGATGCTGCGGTGCGGTGAACAGGGTCTCGCAATCGGCGTGCTCGACAATCTCACCGGCGCGCATCACGCAGACGCGCTGGGCAATGCTGCGTACCAGGTTGAGGTCATGGCTGATCAGCAGCAGCGACATGCCCAGGCGTTGTTGCAGGGACTTGAGCAGCAGCAGGATCTTGCGCTGCACCGTCACATCCAGCGCGGTGGTGGGTTCGTCAGCGATCAGCAGCTCGGGCTCGCAGGCCAGGGCCATGGCGATCATCACCCGTTGGCGCTGGCCGCCGGAGAGTTGATGGGGATAGGCCTTGAGCCGTTCCCGGGGTTTCTGGATGCCCACCAGGTCGAGCAGTTCGAGGATGCGTGCCTGCGCCGCCTTGCCGCCCAGGCCTTTATGCAGCAGCAGGGTTTCGCCGATCTGCTTTTCGATGCTGTGCAGCGGGTTCAGCGAGGTCATCGGCTCCTGGAAGATCATCGCAATGCGGTTGCCGCGCAGTTTTTGCAGGGTGGCCGCCGAGGCACCGATCAATTCCTGGCCGCGATACTTCACCGAACCGCTGGTTTGCGTACCGGCGTCGGGCAGCAGTTGCAGGATCGAATGGGCCGTCACCGACTTGCCCGAGCCCGACTCGCCCACCAGCGCCAGGCATTCGCCGGGGCGCACGTCCAGGCTGAGGTTGCGCACCACGGTCTGGCCGCTGAAAGCGACGCTGAGGCCGCGTATTTCGATGAGGTTCATGCGCACTCACTCAAGAACGGGGGTCGAAGGCATCACGCAACGCCTCGCCGATAAAGACCAGCAGCGACAGGATCAGCGCCAAGGTGAAAAACGCCGTCAGGCCCAGCCAGGGCGCTTGCAGGTTCTGCTTGCCCTGGGCAATCAGTTCGCCCAGTGACGCGCTGCCCGCCGGCATGCCAAAGCCGAGGAAATCCAGGGCGCTCAGCGTGGAGATCGCCCCGGTCAGGATAAACGGCAGGTAGCTCAGGGTCGCCGTCATGGCATTGGGCAGGATATGCCGGCGGATGATCTTGCCGTCGCCCAAGCCCAGCGCGCGTGCGGCCTTGACGTATTCCAGGTTGCGCCCGCGCAGGAACTCGGCGCGCACCACATCCACCAGGGCCAGCCAGGAAAACAGCGCCATGATCCCCAGCAGCCACCAGAAATTGGGCTCGACAAAGCCCGACAGGATGATCAGCAGGTACAGCACCGGCAACCCCGACCACACCTCCAGCACGCGCTGGCCGATCAAGTCCACCCAGCCGCCGTAGTAACCCTGCAACGCCCCGGCCGCGATGCCGATGGCCGCGCTGATCGCAGTGAGCGCCAAGGCAAACAGAATCGACACCCGCGCGCCAAAGATCACCCGCGCCAGCACATCCCGCGACTGATCATCGTCCCCAGCCAATTTACCGACGAGGGCGGGCTGGGGGCAGGGCGGGTCAGTTCGTAGTTGGGGGTGTCGTCGCTGAACGGGATCGGCGGGAACAGCATCCAGCCGCCGTCCTGCTTGATCAGCTTTTGCACATAGTCACTGCGGTAGTCGGCCTGGAACGGCAACTGTCCGCCGAACTGCTGCTCGGTGTAACGCTTGAACACCGGGAAATACAGCTCGTTCTTGAAACTCAGCACCAGCGGCTTGTCGTTGGCGATCAGTTCGCCGCCCAGGGTCAGCAGAAACAGGCCGATAAACAGCCACAGCGACCACCAGCCGCGGCGGTTCTTTTTGAACCGCTCGAAACGCCGACGGGCAACGGGAGACAGGTTAAACATCAGGCGTTCCTCGCGGCGAAGTCGATACGCGGGTCCACCAGGGTGTAGCAGAGGTCGCCGATCAGTTTTATCAAGAGGCCGAACAGGGTGAAGATAAACAACGAGCCGAACACCACCGGGTAATCGCGCGACACCGCCGCTTCGTAGCTCATGCGGCCCAGCCCGTCGAGGGAGAAGATCACCTCGATCAGCAAGGAGCCTGCAAAGAACACGCTGATGAATGCCTGGGGAATCCCCGAGATCACCAGCAGCATGGCGTTGCGGAACACATGGCCGTAGAGCACGCGCCTTTCGCTCAAGCCCTTGGCGCGCGCGGTCACCACGTATTGGCGCGTGATCTCATTGAGAAACGAGTTTTTGGTGAGGATGGTCAGCGTGGCGAACCCGCCGATCACCAATGACGTCACCGGCAATACCAGGTGCCAGAAATAGTCGGCAACCTTGCCCAGGGTACTCAGTTCGTCGAAGTTTTCCGACACCAGGCCGCGCACCGGGAACCAGTTCAACGACGTGCCGCCGGCAAATACCACGATCAGGAACATCGCAAACAGGAACGCCGGCATCGCATAGCCGATGACGATGGCGGTGCTGCTCCACACATCGAAGCTGCTGCCGTGGCGCACCGCTTTGCGAATCCCCAGGGGGATCGACACCAGGTAGGTGATCAACGTGGCCCACAGGCCGAGGGAAATGGTCACCGGCATTTTTTCCAGGATCAGGTCGATCACCGTCTTGCCGCGAAAGAAACTGTTGCCGAAGTCCAGCCGGGCGTAGCTCTTGAGCATCAGCCACAAGCGTTCCGGCGCGGGTTTGTCGAAGCCGTACTGTTTTTCGATGTCCTTGATCAGCTTGGGGTCCAGGCCACGACTGCGCGGGAACCGCTGCTGACACCTTCGCCGGCTGCACCACCGACGCCACCGCCGCCGATGCCTTGCAGGTGGGCGATGGCTTGTTCCACCGGGCCACCGGGCGCGGCCTGCACAATCACGAAATTGACCAGCAGGATGATCACCAGCGTCGGGATGATCAGCAGCAGGCGCCGCACGATATAGGCAAACATCAGCGTGTCCCTGCGCGTTTTTTCAACTCAGCGCTCATTTGTTCGTTGGTCAGTGGCGTGGGGCTGATTTCCCACCAGGTTTCCAGCGCTTCGTCGTTCTTGGCCTCGATGGCCGGGCGGCCGAAGCGGTTCCACCAGGCGGCGGAGGTGCCGGGCGGGTAGTAATTGGGGATCCACAGGTAATTCCATTGCAGCACCCGGTCCAGCGCGTGGGCGTAGGTGAGCATCTGCGCCTGGGTGTCGGCCTTGACCAGGCCCTTGATCAGGCTGTCGACGGCCGGGTCCTGGAGCACCATGTAGTTGTTCGCCCCGGGATCGAAGGCGGCGGCCGAGCCGAAGTAGTTGTACAGCTCCATGCCGGGCGACGTGGTGACGGGAAAACCGGTGACGATCATGTCGTAGTCCCTGGCCATTACCCGGTTGACGTATTGGGAGGCGTCGATGCGGCGGATATTGAGGGTGATGCCGATCTGCGCGAGGTTGCGCTTGTATGGCAACAGCAGGCGCTCCAGCCCGGCCTGGGCATTGAGGAAGGTGAATTCCAGCGGCTGGCCTTCGGCATTGACCAGTTTATCGCCTTCCGGTTTCCAGCCGGCTTGCTCCAGCAGAGCCAGGGCTTGCAGCTGTTTGTCGCGGATCATGCCGCTGCCATCGGTGACCGGGGCCTTGAACACCTGGGTGAATACTTCGTCGGGCACTTGGCCGCGCAAGGGTTCAAGGATCGCCAGTTCCTCTTTGGTCGGCGGTTGGCTGGCCGCCAGCGGGCTATTGGAAAAGAAGCTCTGTTGGCGGATGTACATATTGCGCATCATTTGCCGGTTGGCCCATTCGAAGTCCCATAGCATCGCCAGAGCCTGGCGCACGCGGCGGTCCTTGAACATCGGGTTTTGCACGTTGAACACGTAACCCTGGGCCGGTTGCGGCATTTCCTTGGCCAGGTGCGCGCGCTGCAGGCGACCATCGTCCAGGGCCGGGCCGTTGTAGCCGATGGAGTAACCGGTGGCGGAAAATTCACGATTGAAATCATAGGCGCCGCCACGTAACACCTGGCGGGCCACTTCGGTGTCGCCGAAATATTCCAGGCTCAGGTGATCGAAGTTGTACAGGCCACGGCTGACCGGCAAATCCTTGCCCCACCAATTCGGGTCGCGGGTAAAGGTAATGGTGCTGCCGGAGTCGATCTTGCTGATGGTGTAGGGGCCGCTGCCCAGTGGCGCTTCATAACCGCCGCCGTTGGCAAAGTCGCGGGTCTTCCACCAATGTTCCGGGAAGACGGGCAGGGTGGCGATATCCAGGGGCAGGGTGCGGTTTTCATTGCTGGAGAAATCGAAGCGTACCTGGCGCTCGCCTTCGACTTCTACGTGCTTGACGTCGGCGAACAGGGTACGAAAGCGCAGGCTGCCCTGGGTCATCAGCAGGTCGAAGCTGTAGCGCACATCTTCGGCGGTGATCGGCTTACCGTCGGCAAAGCGTGCCTTGGGGTTGAGGAAAAAACGCAGCGACAGGCCGTCATCGGTGCGCTCCATTTTTTCGGCAACCAGGCCGTAGACGGTGTAGGGCTCATCCAGGGAACGCTGGGCCAGCGGCGCGTACACCCAGCCGTCGACCTGGGTAACGCCGATGCCTTTGTCGATATACGGCAGCACATGGTCGAAGCGCCCGATCTCGATGGCCGAGCGGCGCAGGCTGCCGCCCTTGGGAGCATCGGGGTTGGCGTAGTCGAAATGGGTGAAGCCGGCGGCGTACTTGGCCGGCTCGCCGTACACCGTCAGATACGGTTGCGGCGCCGCGATCACCGCAGTGCTGACCAGCAGCAGGGCCAGGCTCGAACTTAATAAATGAGAAAAAGCCAATCGCATTGTCAGCCTTGAACGCCGTGTGGAGAAGAAAAGGGATTTGTACGCTAACGGCATCAGCGTCGCCAGTCATCACATGCACAACGGCCCACCAGAAGGCGGGCCGTTGTTTATCGCATCAGCGCGTGCCGGATCAGTCCTGGCGGCTGGTGACTTCCAGCAGGTGGTAGCCGAACTGGGTTTTTACCGGGCCTTGCACGGTATTGACCGGGGCGCTGAATACGACGGTGTCGAATTCCTTGACCATCTGGCCTGGACCGAACGAACCCAGGTTGCCGCCATCGCGGCTGGAAGGGCAGCTGGAGTTGGCTTTGGCGATTTCTGCGAAATCGGCGCCGCCTTCGATCTGGGCCTTGAGTTCGTTGCACTTGTCTTCAGTGGAAACGAGGATGTGACGGGCGGTGGCTTTGGCCATGGGGAGTAACTCCTTGAGTGAAAAGGGTGAGCCTACCGGATTCAGGCGGTTATTTCCCGGCAAAGTTCCTGCCGATTGCCGAGCGGTTCAGGTTGGGTCAAGACAGGACGATATAGTCGTTCTGCTGGATGATCGGTCGATGCGGGCCCTGTACAAGGTGGATATAGCGTCCGTCCACCTGGTCGATGGGCAGGCAATCGTCGATGTCCAGCACGCCGTCGGTGTGGGCCTGGGACCATTGGCGCAGCATCTGTTGCTTGCCCTTGCTCGTGGCCTCCCTTTTATTGCGCGCGACCACCAGCAGGTAGTGGTGGGCTTCGCCGAAACTGTTGGCTTCATAACCGCCGAGGTTGATGAAGTACAGGTGCTGCGCGTCGGCAGCAGGTGCGAGGTGGCTGAGTTCGACTTTCCAACCGTCGACACCCTCCACGGCCATCCACGAATCGATATGCACGCCCTTGGGGCTGCCGAACCAGTCGGCGCGTAACTGTGGGTAGGTCGATTCAAGCGTGTCCGCCGCAGCGAACACCACATCGTGAACTTCAATTTTTGCCCGTGGGTGCTTGCCCCCGAGCATCACGACAAACAGCATTGCAGGTTCTTCCTGGCGACTTGGCAAAGCGTAACCATACTGCGATTGAACCCTTTTGTCCGGTCAGTGCCACACTGTTAATCCGCGAACTCACCAGGAGGTTGTCATGCGTACCATTGATCTGGCGGGCGTTCCCGTTCCTGTCATCGGCCAGGGAACCTGGCGCATGGGGGAAAACCCCGACCGGCACCGCGCCGAAGTGGCGGCACTGCAACTGGGCATCGACGAGGGCATGACCCTGATCGATACCGCCGAAATGTATGGCGAGGGCGGCGCCGAAAGGGTGGTCGGCGAGGCCATTCGCGGCAGGCGTGACCAGGTGTTTCTCGTCAGCAAGGTCTATCCGCACAATGCCAGCCATCAGGGCGTGCCCCCGTGCTGTGAAGCCCAGCCTCGAGCGCCTGGGTACGGACTGCATCGATCTGTATCTATTGCACTGGCGCGGCCAATACCCGCTTGAAGAAACCGTTGAAGCGTTCGAGCGCCTGCGTGAAGCCGGCAAGAT
>JAFHKH010000391.1 GCA_016937595.1 Pseudomonas cedrina subsp. fulgida
CCGGCATGTGAGCAGGAAACGTCTGATAAGTTCACGTGTTTAAAAGCAATTTCATTCATGATGGAAGCCCGCGAGGGATCGCGGACCGCCTGTTGCCAGGCTCATGGCCACTTGCCGCACCTGTGGCGTAATGGCATAACAACGCGACGATTCGACAAGGCCGAGACAAGGATAGCCCTCTTGCGCATTTTTTCCCGTGTTCTACTGCTGGTATTCACCCTCGTGGCCCTCTTGCTGGCCGTGGTGATCTATTACACCGTCAACCCCAGGCTGCCGGACTATGTACCGGTGGAACAGGTGCATTACCAGGACCAATGGAGCGCCGCCGACCGCCAGATCTACTACTTCACGCCCCAGGGCACGCAAGTAAAAGGCCTGCACTACGACTGGTTCACCGCCCTGGAGCTGCCGTTTTCCGAACAACGCTTTGCCGCGCCGGACTACCTGGCGCGCTTCGGTTTCCTGGTGGACCCCAAGCAGGTGCCCACCGCGCAGAACCCCGGCAACCTGCCGGTGGGGTTCGCACGGCACAAAAA
>JAFHKH010000392.1 GCA_016937595.1 Pseudomonas cedrina subsp. fulgida
CTAAACTGCTCGGCTTTCTTTAACAACCTTAGGTGACCTATCCATGCAGCCCATGCTGAATATCCGCGCCTGCGCGCCGCCCGCAGCGCAGTGAATTGATCTTCCGCTCCATCGAGCGCCTGGATACCATCAAGGTCGACGAAAAAGACGCCAAGGATTACGTGTCCGAGGTGGATCGCGCCGCTGAACAAAAAATCATCGACGCCCTGCGCAAGGCCTACCCTACCCACGGCATCCTCGGTGAAGAAACCGGTTTGCACAAAGGCAGCGGCGAAGGCGAAGACTACCTGTGGATCATCGACCCACTGGATGGCACCACCAACTTCCTGCGCGGCATCCCGCACTTTGCCGTGAGCATTGCGTGCAAATACCGCGGCCGCCTGGAACACGCCGTCGTGCTGGACCCGGTCCGCCAGGAAGAATTCACCGCCAGCCGTGGCCGTGGCGCCCAGCTCAATGGCCGCCGCCTGCGCGTCAGCGGCCGCACCAGCCTGGACGGCGCCCTGCTGGGCACCGGCTTCCCGTTCCGTGACGACCAGATGGACAACCTGGAAAACTACCTGGGCATGTTCCGCGCCCTGGTTGGCCAGACCGCCGGCATCCGTCGCGCCGGCGCGGCCAGCCTGGACCTGGCTTACGTGGCTGCCGGTCGCTTCGATGCGTTCTGGGAGTCGGGCCTGTCCGAGTGGGACATGGCTGCGGGCGCCCTGCTGATCCAGGAAGCAGGCGGCCTGGTGAGCGACTTTACCGGTGGCCATGACTTCCTTGAGAAAGGCCACGTGGTTGCCGGCAACACCAAATGCTTCAAGGCAGTACTGACGGCGATTCAGCCGCACTTGCCGGCC
>JAFHKH010000393.1 GCA_016937595.1 Pseudomonas cedrina subsp. fulgida
GCTTGCTCGTGAATGCGGTCTGTCAGCTGATACATATTGAGACTGATACACCGCTTTCGCGAGCAAGCCCGCTCCCACATTTTGATCTTCAGTGTTCTTAAGAAGCCTTTACCAGCTTGACGGCCAACACATCGCACGGTGCGCCATGCAGCACATCATTGGCGGTAGAACCCAGCAACAACGCCAGGCCGTGACGACCATGGCTGCCGACCACGATCAGGTCGCAGTTGTGTTCCTTGGCCAGATGATGGATTTCCTGGCGCGGTTGGCCGTATGTGAGGTGGCACGCTTCTTTGTTCAATTTAGGATATTTGAGGATCAGGCGCTCAAGGCGCTCCTTGGCCTGGTCAAACTGCTGTTGCTGCAACTGCGAAAGATCCATGGGCACGTCGCCGCCGAAGGCCATGGCCATGGGCTCGACAATATGCACCAGCGACAGTTTGGCGCCATTGGCGATGGATGATTCCTGCGCGCGTTTGATCACTGGATCGCACTCTTCGGTCAGGTCGACAGCGACCAGAATATGTTCGTAGGGCATGGGGCGTTCCTCCAGGGGGACAGCAATAAATTCAGTATGGCTGCTTTCAAGCGGATGGGGTTGCCCCAGGTCAAATCCGCTCATCGGCAAAATCGGGAGTACACATATGACGGTCTGGATAGTGGTGTCAATCTTTCTGGTGGTTCTGAGCCCTCTGGTATGGCTGCGTCCGTCGCGCCATCAGAGCGGGCGCATGGCCCTGCGCATGGAGGCGCGACGCATCGGGCTGGCCATGCAACTGTCGCCGCAGGCGTGGCCGCACTGGCTCAAGCAACAGCCGCCGAGCCCCTGCGCGCAGTACTGCCGGCCACGGCGCGGCAGCGCGCCGGCGATCTGGAGCTACTGGCAACTGGAGCCGGGAGTGTGGGTGAATCAGTGGCGCGAAGTCTGCGTGGATGAAAAGTTGTTGCCGTATTTTGCCAAGCTGCCGGGCAACGTCTACAAGGTCGAGGCCGACAAGCAAATGATCGCGCTGTACTGGGGCGAGAAGGGCGAGGCGAGCGTGCTGCAGGAGATCGATGCGTTGCTCAAGGCCCTGGCCTGATAAACGGCAGGCAATAAAAAACCCGACATCATCATCGGGCTGGAACTGGCCAGGCAGGCCGGTAAATCTGTATTTCCCGCGATGAATCTTCATCCAGCCGCGCTACGCTTGTCGCTAGACTAGCGGCATCTCCCATTCTGTACAGTCTTTTTCCCGATGTTTTCTATTATTGATTCTGTGAATGTTTAAATATTGGCGACACACCGGCGTGGGCCCCCAGGTTCTGAACTGACTGGAAAGTCGCGTTTTTCCTAGCCTTTGGAGCGATTGACAATTGCCCGGAATTGGATGAAGGTGGCGTACCCAAATCAAACGGGCGTATGAATTGAGCGTTTGTCTGTCAGACGACTCATACAGAATCCCGACTATCGCATTGGCGGGTGTGCCTGGCGCAATGGGGTGAGCATTGACGAATTCATCAATGTCCAACCAGAGGCCAGCGTCCAATGTGTACTGTTCAGCGTCCATATCGTGGAGATCAGTTGATGATTTACGAAGGTAAAGCCATCACGGTTACGGCTCTTGAAAGTGGCATCGTCGAGCTCAAGTTCGACCTCAAGGGTGAGTCCGTCAACAAGTTCAACCGTCTAACCCTGAATGAATTGCGTCAGGCCGTAGACACCATCAAAGCAGATGCATCGATTAAAGGCGTGATCGTCTCCAGCGGCAAGGACGTGTTTATCGTCGGCGCGGACATCACCGAATTCGTCGACAACTTCAAGCTGCCCGATGCCGAGCTGGTGGCTGGCAACCTCGAAGCCAACAAGATTTTCAGCGATTTCGAAGACCTCAACGTACCGACCGTTGCCGCCATCAATGGCATCGCGTTGGGCGGCGGTCTGGAAATGTGCCTGGCGGCGGACTTTCGCGTCATGTCGGCCACCGCCAAGATCGGCCTGCCTGAAGTCAAGCTGGGCATCTACCCAGGTTTCGGCGGCACCGTACGCTTGCCACGTCTGATCGGTGCCGACAACGCCATCGAATGGATTGCCGCCGGCAAGGAAAACCGTGCTGAAGACGCGCTGAAGGTCGGCGCCGTCGATGCCGTGGTGGCCCCCGACAAACTCGCCGAAGCCGCGCTGAACCTGATCAAGGGCGCCATCAGCGGCGAATTTGACTACAAGGCCAAGCGTCAGCCGAAGCTGGAAAAACTCAAGCTCAACGCCATCGAACAGATGATGTCGTTCGAAACCGCCAAGGGCTTCGTGGCCGGCCAGGCGGCCCGAACTACCCGGCGCCGGTTGAAGCGATCAAGACCATCCAGAAAGCCGCGAACTTCGGTCGCGACAAAGCCCTGGAAGTGGAAGCGGCCGGCTTCGTCAAACTGGCGAAAACTTCGGCGGCCCAGAGCCTGATCGGCCTGTTCCTCAACGATCAGGAACTGAAGAAAAAGGCCAAGGCCTACGACGAAATCGCCCGCGACGTGAAACAGGCTGCCGTACTCGGCGCCGGTATCATGGGTGGCGGTATCGCCTATCAGTCGGCGTCCAAGGGCACGCCGATCCTGATGAAAGACATCAACGAGCACGGTATCGAGCAAGGCCTGGCGGAAGCCGCCAAGCTGCTGGTAGGTCGCGTGGATAAAGGCCGCATGACCGCAGCGAAAATGGCTGAGGTACTTAACGGCATTCGTCCTACGCTGTCCTACGGCGATTTCGGCCACGTCGACCTGGTGGTCGAAGCGGTTGTCGAGAACCCGAAGGTCAAGCAAGCCGTACTGGCCGAAGTGGAAGCCCAGGTCAAGGACGACACCATCCTGGCGTCCAACACCTCGACCATTTCCATCTCGCTGCTGGCCAAGGCCCTCAAGCGTCCGGAAAACTTCGTCGGCATGCACTTCTTCAACCCGGTGCACATGATGCCGCTGGTGGAAGTGATCCGTGGCGAGAAGTCCAGCGAGGAGGCGATTGCCACCACCGTTGCCTACGCCAAGAAAATGGGCAAGAACCCGATCGTGGTCAACGATTGCCCGGGCTTCCTGGTCAACCGCGTGCTGTTCCCGTACTTCGGCGGTTTCGCCAAGCTGGTCAGCGCTGGTGTGGACTTCGTGCGCATCGACAAAGTCATGGAAAAATTCGGCTGGCCAATGGGCCCGGCGTACCTGATGGACGTGGTCGGCATCGACACCGGCCACCACGGTCGCGACGTGATGGCTGAAGGCTTCCCGGACCGCATGAAAGACGACCGCCGCTCGGCGATCGACGCGCTGTACGAGGCCAAGCGCCTGGGCCAGAAGAACGGCAAGGGTTTCTATGCCTATGAGGCCGACAAGAAGGGCAAGCAGAAGAAAGTCGCCGACCCGTCGGTGCACGAAGTGCTGGCGCCGGTCATCTACGAACAGCGTGAGGTGTCGGACGAGGACATCGTCAACTGGATGATGATCGCCCTGTGCCTGGAAACCGTGCGTTGCCTGGAAGACGGTATCGTCGAGACCGCCGCCGAAGCCGATATGGGCCTGGTGTACGGTATTGGTTTCCCTCCATTCCGTGGTGGTGCGCTGCGTTACATCGATTCGATCGGTGTGGCCGAGTTCGTTGCCCTGGCTGACAAATACGCTGATTTGGGCCCGCTGTACCACCCGACCGCGAAGCTGCGTGAAATGGCCAAGAACGGCCAGAGCTTCTTCGGTTAAGTGCCCAGACGACTAGAGCGAGAATATTTATGAGCTTGAATCCAAGAGACGTCGTGATTGTCGACTTCGGTCGCACGCCGATGGGCCGCTCCAAGGGCGGCATGCACCGCAACACCCGCGCCGAAGATATGTCGGCGCACCTGATCAGCAAACTGCTGGAACGCAACGTCAAGGTCGATCCGAACGAAGTCGAGGACGTGATCTGGGGCTGCGTCAACCAGACTCTGGAGCAGGGCTGGAACATTGCGCGCATGGCGTCGCTGATGACCCAGATCCCGCACACCGCGGCCGGCCAGACCGTGAGCCGCCTGTGCGGTTCGTCGATGAGCGCGCTGCACACCGCCGCGCAAGCGATCATGACCGGCAACGGTGACGTGTTCGTGGTCGGCGGCGTGGAGCACATGGGCCACGTCAGCATGATGCACGGCGTCGACCCTAACCCGCACATGTCGCTGTACGCGGCCAAAGCCTCGGGCATGATGGGCCTGACCGCGGAAATGCTCGGCAAGATGCACGGCATTACCCGTGAAGCCCAGGACGCGTTCGGCCTGCGTTCCCACCAGCTCGCCCACAAGGCGACCGTGGAAGGCAAGTTCAAGGATGAAATCATCCCGATGAACGGTTACGACGAGAACGGTTTCCTGAAACTGTTCGACTACGATGAAACCATTCGTCCGGACACCACCCTGGAAAGCCTGGCTGCGTTGAAGCCTGCGTTCAATCCAAAGGGCGGCACCGTGACAGCCGGTACTTCGTCGCAAATCACCGATGGCGCTTCGTGCATGATCGTGATGTCGGCGCAGCGTGCCCAGGACCTGGGCATCCAGCCCCTGGCCGTGATCCGCTCGATGGCCGTGGCGGGTGTGGACCCGGCGATCATGGGCTATGGTCCAGTGCCGGCCACCCAAAAAGCCTTGAAGCGCGCGGGCCTGACCATCGCCGATATCGACTTTTTCGAGCTCAACGAAGCCTTCGCCGCACAGGCCCTGCCGGTGCTGAAAGATTTGAAAGTGCTCGACAAGATGAACGAGAAGGTTAACCTGCACGGCGGTGCGATTGCCCTGGGCCACCCATTCGGTTGCTCCGGTGCGCGTATCTCCGGTACTTTGCTCAACGTGATGAAGCAAAATGGCGGCAACCTCGGGGTAGCTACCATGTGCATTGGTCTCGGCCAAGGCATTTCGACCGTCTTCGAACGCGTTTAAGCGTTGGGTTGACGGAAGCCGGGGCCCAGTGCCCCGGTTTTTGTTTTTGGGAAGGTTTGATATTTTTTTTCAACACATTTTGTAAGAGGGCCAGCGCATGAAAGTCGAACCAGGGCTCTATCAGCATTACAAAGGTCCGCAGTACCGTGTTTTCAACGTGGCGCGGCATTCCGAAACCGAAGAAGAAGTGGTGTTTTACCAAGCCCTGTATGGTGATTACGGTTTTTGGGTGCGCCCTTTGAGCATGTTCCTGGAGACCGTCGAAGTTGACGGCGAGCAGGTCCCGCGCTTTGCTTTGGTTCAGGCCGAACCCAGTCTTTTTTCAGGGCAATAACGGCAGGTCGCGCAGAATGCTGCGCTTGACCTCACCTTGTTGCCACTATATATAGCGTTGCCGCGACAGGCGCCAACGGCCTCTCACTTCTCGAATTCAGGAATTTTCCGATCCATGGGCAAATCGCTGGTCATTGTGGAATCCCCGGCTAAGGCCAAGACCATCAACAAGTACTTGGGCAACGAGTACGTGGTGAAGTCGAGTATCGGCCATATCCGAGACCTGCCCACCAGCGGTTCGGCTAGCGCCAGCAAGGAGCCTGCCGCCAAGCGCGGCAAGGCGGCCGCGGGCGAAGGTCCGGTACTCACCCCCAAGGAGAAAGCGCGCAAGCAGCTGGTCTCGCGCATGGGCGTTGACCCGGATCATGGCTGGAAGGCCAAGTACGAGATCCTTCCGGGCAAGGAAAAGGTCATCGAAGAGCTGCGCCGGCTCGCCAAGGATGCTGACACCATCTATCTCGCAACCGACTTGGACCGCGAAGGGGAAGCCATTGCCTGGCACCTGCGGGAAGCCATCGGCGGTGACGACAGCCGCTACAAGCGTGTGGTGTTCAACGAAATCACCAAGAAAGCCATCCAGGAGGCCTTCTCCAAGCCGGGCGAACTGGACATCGACCGCGTCAACGCCCAGCAGGCCCGTCGTTTCCTCGACCGCGTCGTGGGCTACATGGTTTCGCCGCTGCTGTGGGCCAAGATTGCCCGTGGCCTGTCCGCCGGCCGTGTGCAATCGGTCGCGGTAAAGCTGGTGGTGGAGCGTGAGCGCGAGATTCGCGCGTTCAACCCCGAAGAATATTGGGAAGTCCACGCCGACCTGGGCACCGCCAAGGGCGCGAACGTGCGCTTTGAAGTCGCCCGCGAGAAAGGCGAAGCCTTCAAGCCGCTGAACGAAGCCCAGGCCATGGCCGCGCTGGAAAAGCTCAAGGCCTCCAGCCACAGCATCGTCAAGCGCGAAGACAAGCCGACCAGCAGCAAGCCGTCGGCACCGTTTATCACCTCCACCCTGCAACAGGCCGCGAGTAACCGCCTGGGCTTTGGCGTGAAGAAAACCATGATGATGGCCCAGCGTCTGTACGAAGCCGGCTACATCACCTACATGCGTACCGACTCCACCAACCTGTCGCAAGACGCGGTGGCGATGGCGCGGACTTATATTGAAAGCGAGTTCGGCAAGAAATACCTGCCGGAAAAGCCGAACGTCTACAGCAGCAAGGAAGGCGCGCAGGAGGCTCACGAAGCGATCCGTCCTTCCGACGCCAACACCGAGCCAAGCAAGCTCAGTGGCATGGAGCGCGACGCCGAGCGCCTCTACGAGCTGATCTGGCGCCAGTTCCTGGCCTGCCAGATGCTGCCGGCGCAATACCTGTCCACCACCGTCACTGTGGCGGCTTCCGATTTCGAGCTGCGTGCCAAGGGCCGTATCCTCAAGTTCGACGGCTATACCCGTGTCATGCCGCAGATCGCCAAGCCAGGCGATGACGATGTGCTGCCGGACATGGCCCAGGGCGATACGCTCAAGCTGATCAAGCTCGACCCGTCCCAGCACTTCACCAAGCCGCCGGCGCGTTACTCCGAAGCGAGCCTGGTGAAGGAGATGGAGAAGCGCGGCATCGGTCGTCCTTCGACCTACGCGGCAATCATCTCGACGATTCAGGACCGTGGCTATGTGGCGCTGCATAACCGTCGTTTCTATTCGGAAAAGATGGGCGATATCGTCACCGAGCGCCTGTCCGAGAGCTTCTCCAACCTGATGGACTACGGCTTCACCGCCGGCATGGAAGAGAACCTCGATGACGTGGCCCAGGGCGAGCGCGACTGGAAGAACGTGCTGGACGAGTTCTATGGCGACTTCAAGAAGAAACTCGAAGTAGCCGAAAGCCCGGACAGCGGCATGCGCGCCAACCAGCCGGTGATGACCGACATCCCGTGCCTGACCTGCGGCCGACCGATGCAGATTCGCACCGCGTCCACCGGCGTATTCCTCGGTTGCTCGGGCTACAGCCTGCCGCCGAAAGAGCGCTGCAAGGCCACCGTCAACCTGGTGCCGGGTGATGAAATCGCCGCGGACGACGAGGGTGAATCCGAGTCGCTGGTACTGCGCGGCAAGCACCGTTGCCCGATCTGCAGCACGGCGATGGACGCTTACCTGCTGGACGAGAAGCACAAGCTGCACATCTGCGGTAACAACCCGGATTGCAACGGCTACGAGATCGAAGAGGGCACTTACCGCATCAAGGGCTACGAAGGCCCGAGCCTGGAGTGCGACAAGTGCGGCAGCGAGATGCAGCTCAAGACCGGCCGTTTCGGCAAGTTCTTCGGCTGCACCAACCCGACGTGCAAGAACACTCGCAAGCTGCTGAAAAGCGGTGACGCGGCGCCGCCGAAGATGGACCCGGTGAAGATGCCCGAGCTCAAGTGCGAGAAGGTCAACGACACCTACATCCTGCGTGACGGTGCTTCGGGACTGTTCCTGGCCGCCAGCCAGTTCCCGAAAAACCGCGAGACCCGTGCGCCGCTGGTGCTGGAGATCGTGCCGCACAAGGACGAGATCGATCCCAAGTACCACTTCCTGTGCGAAGCGCCGAAGAAGGACCCGGATGGTCGCCCGGCCGTGATCCGCTACAGCCGCAAGACCAAGGAGCAGTACGTGCAGACCGAAGTGGACGGCAAGCCTACTGGCTGGAAAGCGTTCTACGACGGCGGCAAGTGGAAGGTCGAAGACAAGCGCCAGGGCGCCTGATCGACTCAGCCGCGAATACAAAGGCCGCCTGCATGGGCGGCCTTCTTGGTGTAGGAGCGAGCTTGCTCGCGAAGGTCTTTAACGATGACACGGGAAACCTGTTACACAGCGGCGCTCTCGGATTTTTCGCGAGCAAGCTCGCTCCTACAAGCCAGCATCACGCCTCATTCGTTGTGGAGACTGCTTTATGGCCTACGAACTCTATACCCGTACCAATCAGAAAATTTACTTCGCAGGTTTATCCCTGGAAGCCCTTGGCCGCGCCGAGAACGGGAAAGAGATGAATGCCATTGCGCTGGTCCAGGCTGGACGCGAAGCGGCGTTGTTCCATTTGTATGGTGCTTTGCTGGGTCTGTGCCATGAAATCGCCGGGTTCTATCGTTTGCCTCAAGCCGGCTCGCCTCGCGCCGAGATGATCATGAGCGTGAGGTGCTTGAGTCCATGGCGATTCCTGAACTGGCCGAGCTGGTGGAAATGGCGCAAAGCCCCGACAGCTGGGTGGCGCGCCTGCTCAAGGCACACGCTGACATGTTCCAGCCGCCGCGTGTTCCCCATGTGCCCAAGGGGGACGTGACCCAGCCGCTGATCGTGGCGGTTGCAGTGGAAGAGGATGAGCCCAAACCGCTGAGTCGGGAAGAGCTGGAAGAGTGGCGACAGGCGCTGAAAAAGATGGCGCTGCGTTTTCGCGAAGGGCTTAACGAGTGCTGAAAACCAGGCAGGTTTTGCACACACCGTTCATCAAGCTGTAAAGAAACCTGTCCAGATCGTCAGCGGGGCGGGGTAGATGACTGATATAATCCCGGCCTTTCGTGGAGAACAGACTTTTATGCCGACGTCCTTTCTGGAAATTGTTGAGTTGCCTGACGGCCGTATCGAGCTGCGCCGGGCGGAGGACGAGGGTTCTCTGGTTATTCTGGATTTTTCCGAGGACGCCAAGGTGTTTCTGCAGGGCCAGCACGTGGAAGTGGCAAAAGCCATGTTGAGCGTGGGTGTGCAGATGGCGGGGCGTCTGGCGGAAGGCGAGCCGGAGAAGGACGAAGGGCCGCGGGTGCTTCACTGAGGTCTGCGACGAGCAGGCGTTTGTCGTGAGCGGGCTTTTGTAGCAAGGGGGCGTGTTGTGGCGAGCGGGCTT
>JAFHKH010000394.1 GCA_016937595.1 Pseudomonas cedrina subsp. fulgida
GCTTGACTGAACGCTGGATCAGTACAGTTGCGGCACGATGAGTTCCGCTGGCGTCGGGCTGCGCGAATAATCCTCCTGCCGCTCGCGCTGCGGCAGTTCGATCACCGGTAGCTCGACTTCTTCATAAGGCATCTGCCCGAGCAAGTGGTTGATGCAATTGAGCCGCGCTTTCTTCTTATCGTCAGCCTGCACCACCCACCACGGCGCTTCGGCGATATGGGTGCGCTCGAGCATGACTTCCTTGGCCTTGGTGTAGGCTTCCCAGCGCCGACGCGACTCCAGGTCCATGGGGCTCAGTTTCCACTGCTTGAGCGGGTCGTGAATGCGGCTGAGAAACCGCAAGTGCTGTTCCTGGTCGGAAATCGAAAACCAGTACTTGATCAACTGGATACCGGAGCGGGCGAGCATGCGTTCGAACTCCGGCACGCTACGGAAGAACTCTTCGTACTGGTCGTCACTGCAGAACCCCATGACTTGCTCGACGCCGGCACGGTTGTACCAACTGCGGTCGAACAGCACGATTTCACCGGCGGCCGGCAGGTGTGAGACATAGCGTTGGAAATACCACTGCGTCTGCTCACGGTCATTCGGCGCGGGCAGGGCGGCCACTCGGCAGACCCTGGGGTTCAGGCGCTGGGTGATGCGCTTGATCACACCACCCTTGCCGGCGGCATCGCGACCTTCAAACAGGATCACCACCTTGTGGCCGGTCTTGACTACCCAGCTTTGCAATTTCACCAGTTCGCCCTGCAGACGGAACAGCTCGCTGAAATAAATCCGGCGCGCGGCTTTTTCGGGGCTTTCACCGACGTGCTCATCAAACAGCGCGTTCAGGTCGTGGCCGTCTTCGGACAGTTCCAGTTCCAGCTCTTCATCACTGTGATCAAGCAGTTCACGGTGAATGCGCTGCATCAAGGCGTCTTCTACAGAGGACATAGGCGGAACTCGCGTGGTGGGGAGGGCCCAAGTCATAGACGCATTTTGTTACCAACCAATTACACCGAATGGCCTGATCGAGAGGGAGGAGGGCAACAACCGGGCGTTTTGCCACTGCACGTTCATAAAACCGTAACAAGATTGTTGCAGAGTTGCCGAGCCCGAAATCACTAGGATTCTCCTTAATGAAACGTCTGATGAAATCTGCTGCAATCGCCGTCGCGGTTTCTTTGAGTGCCACCTCGGTATTTGCGGCGGAAAACGTCCGCCTGACAGGTTCTGGCGCAAGTTTCCCTGCTCCGATCTACCTCACCTGGTTCAAAGACTTCAGCAAGAAGACAGAAGGCGTCACGGTTGACTACCAATCCAAGGGTAGCGGCGCGGGCGTGCAGGACTTCCTGAACAAAACCGTCGACTTCGCCGCCAGTGACTCGGCAATGAAAGACGAAGACATCGCCAAGGTTGCCGAAGGCGTGCAACTGTTGCCGATGACCGCGGGCGAAATCGTCCTGGCGTACAACCTGCCGGGCAGCCCAAAAGGCTTGAAACTGCCGCGTGATGTTTACTCCAACATCTTCCTGGGCAAGATCACCAAGTGGAACGATCCGAAGATCGCCGCCGCCAACCCAGGCCTGAAATTGACTGACATGCCGATCACCGTCGTGGTGCGCGCAGACTCCAGCGGTACCACTGCCGTATTCACCAAGCACCTGGCGGCAATCAACCCTGACTTCCAGAAGGACTTGGGTGAAGGCAACACCGTTAACTGGCCAGCCAGCGACAAGTTCATCAAGTCGCCGAAAAACGATGGCGTGACCGCCACCGTGCGCCAGACCCCAGGCGCCATCGGCTACATCGAGTACGGCTTCGCCAAACTGGCCAAGGTCGACTTTGCCCAACTGCAGAACAAAGCCGGTCAGTACGTGGTGCCAAACGCCGAAAGCGGCGCCGAAGCCCTGGCGGCGGTGAAAATGCCGGAAAGCCTGGTGGCCTGGCTGCCGGATCCGGATGGCGCCAAGTCCTACCCGATCACGTCCTACACCTGGATGATCTTCCGCAAAAACAACGGCAACCCGGCCAAAGCCAAGGCCATGCGTGAAATGGTCGAGTACAGCCTGACCGAAGGCCAGAAAATCGCCGATTCGATGGGCTACATCCCGCTGCCGAAATCGGTCGTCGACCAGGTTCGCAAAGCTTCCGCCAACATCCAGTAAGGCTTGCCAGGCCGCTCCCGGCGTGGGCTTGCCCGCCATGCCGGAAGCGTTCCCCCCTTGTTCCGGAATCAGCCAATGAACTCACCTTTTGTCGTACCGGTTAACCCGGACTCCGCGTGCCGGCCACCGTCAACGAAAGACTTTGTGGTTGACCGCACGTTCCGTGCCCTTGCACGCATCGGTGTGGTGCTGATACTGGCGCTGGTTTTCGCGCTGGTGTTCGAAGTAGGTCGCAAGGCACTTCCCGGCATGGAAAAGCACGGTTTTGACGTGCTGCTCGGCAGTGTCTGGGATGTGAACCAAGGTAAATACGGCATTCTGCCGGCTATTTGGGGCACGTTGTACAGCGCCCTCATCGCGTTGCTGATCGCAGGCTTTTTCGGCGTCAGCATGGCGATTTTCCTGACTCAGGACTTTTTACCGGCCAAGCTGGCTGCAGTGTTCCGCACCATCGTCGAGTTGCTCGCCGCCATCCCCAGCGTCGTTTACGGCCTGTGGGGGATCTACGTGGTGATCCCGGCGATTCGCCCGCTGACGGCGTGGCTGAACAGTGAGCTTGGCTGGATCCCGTTTTTCGGCACCTCCTTGAGTGGGCCGGGCCTGCTGCCGGCCGCGTTGGTCCTGGCGATCATGATTCTGCCGACCATCGCCGCCGTTTCCCAGGACGCCCTCACCGGCGTGCCGATGAAAACCAAGCAAGCCGCCTACGGCATGGGCACCACCCATTGGGAAGCGATTCTCAAGGTGATGGTGCCATCCGCCGCCACCGGCATTTTCGGTTCCCTGGTGCTGGGCCTCGGCCGCGCCCTGGGTGAAACCATGGCCCTGGCGATGCTGGTGGGTAACGCGAACAATATTTCCCTGTCGCTGTTTGCTCCGGCCAATACCCTGGCGGCCTTGCTGGCGCTGAACTTCCCCGAAGCCGGCCCGAACGAGATCGAGGTGTTGATGTACGCCGCACTGGTGCTGATGTTCATCACGCTGCTGGTGAACATCGTCGGTTCGATGATCATGCTCTACGCCCAGCGGGGGACTAAACAATGACTGACCTCTCTTCCCCAATCACCGCCCTGCCGAGCCTGCAGCGCCGCTTCGAAGGCCGCGCCCTGCGTAGCCTGGTGCTGACCAGCCTGGTGTGGTTCGGCGCGCTGCTGGCCAGCGTGCCGTTGATTTCCGTGCTCTACATGCTGATCACCCGCGGCGGCGCTCGCCTGAGTCTGGAGGTGTTCACCGAATTGCCACCGACCGGGTTCGAGACCGGCGGGGGCTTCGGCAACGCCATGGCGGGTACGTTCGTCATGGTCGGTATCGCGGCGGCCATCGCGGTGCCGGTCGGCATCCTGGCCGCGGTGTTCCTGGCTGAACTGGGGCCGGACAGCAAACTGGCGAACGCGTCGCGCTTTGCCGCCAAGATGCTCACCGGCTTGCCGTCGATCCTGGCGGGCGTGTTTGCCTACGCGATCGTGGTGATGACCACCGGCACCTACTCGGCCCCTGCCGGCGGTATCGCCCTGGCGGTATTGATGCTGCCGATCGTGGTGCTCACGGCTGAAGAGTCGATGAAGATGGTGCCCAAGATCATGAAGGACGCCGCCTACGGCATGGGCTGCACCCGCTCGCAAGTGATCTGGAAAATCGTCCTGCCCACCGGCATGCCGGCGATCCTCACGGGCGTCATGCTCGCCGTGGCACGTGCCGCCGGCGAAACCGCACCGCTGTTGTTCACCGCATTGTTCAGCAACTACTGGATCTACCACGACGGCAACCTGGCGGTGATGAATCCGACGGCATCCCTTGCCGTGCTGATTTACAACTTCTCCGGCATGCCCTTCGACAACCAGCTCGAGCTCGCCTGGGCGGCCTCGTTGGTGCTGGTAATGATCGTGCTGGTCGTGAATATCGTGAGCCGTATTTTCGGCAAGCCCAAGTACTAAGAACGGGAGCAACTGAATTTTGAACACGTCATCTGCGCAAATAGCCGCTCCGTTTATCACCCAGTCGCCTGTGGTCATGGACTGCAAGCTGGACAAGATTTTCTACGGCAACTTCATGGCGGTGCGTGATAGCCATGTGCCAATCGAGAAAAACAAGATCACCGGCTTCATCGGTCCGTCCGGCTGTGGCAAATCCACCGTGCTGCGTAGCCTCAACCGCATGAATGACCTGGTGAAGGGCTTCCGCTTCGAAGGCCATGTGCATTTCCTCGGCCAGGACGTGTACGGCAAGGGCGTTGATCCCGTGGTCGTACGCCGTTACATCGGCATGGTGTTCCAACAGCCGAACCCGTTCTCGATGAGCATTTTCGACAACGTGGCCTTTGGCCTGCGCCTCAACCGCTACAAGGGCGACCTGGGCGACCGCGTCAAGCACGCCCTGCAAGGCGCCGCGTTGTGGGATGAGGTCAAGGACAAGCTCAAGGTCAGCGGCCTGTCGCTGTCCGGCGGCCAGCAACAACGCCTGTGTATCGCCCGCGCCATCGCCACCGAGCCGGAAGTGCTGCTGCTCGATGAACCTTGCTCGGCGCTTGACCCGATTGCCACGCGCCGCGTCGAGGAATTGATGGTCGAGCTGAAGAAGGACTACACCATCGCGTTGGTGACGCATAACATGCAGCAGGCCATTCGCGTGGCCGATACCACTGCGTTTTTCTCGGTGGATATCTCCCAGGGCACCCGCACCGGCTATCTGGTGGAAATGGGCCCCACGGCGCAGATCTTCGAAAACCCGCGCGAGCAAATGACCGGGGACTACATCAGCGGCAAGTTCAGCTGATCCGCCCATCCACCGTTTCTCAGGATTGCCAATGACTGCAACACGTCGTCTTGATTTGCTCGCGATCGAACGCGCTCTGCGTAAGGTTCAGGGCCGGTTTGCCCAGCTCAGCCGGGACTTTACCGAGCCACGCGACCCGCTGACGGACGAGGTGTTGCACAATGTGCTTGAAGGCTACGCCCTGATTGACGAATATGTGGCGCGCGGAGTCGACCTGTTCGACCTTCAGCAACTGAACCTGATGCTGGAGATCAATGCCACCGTGCTCTGCGGCAAAGACCCGCAGCGCCGGATGGAATACGCCCAGCATCTGGCCGCGACCGAAGTGCATTTTTTCAACAATGTCGAAGGTGGCATCAAGGATTTGTACAGCTGGTATTGCAAGCACCACAGTGAATCGGTGTGGAAGCGCGCCGCCGGGGTCTACGTGCGGGTCCTCAGCAAGCCGCAGTTGTTCATTGAAGGCAATCACCGCAGCGGGTCGCTGATTGTCAGCTACCTGCTGATGCGCGCCGGGCTGGCGCCATTCGTACTGACGTTGGACAACGCCGAGGGCTACTTCAACCCGTCCTCGGTCATACGCAACTCCGCCAAACATGGCGTCAAGGCATTATACGAATTGCCCAAGATCAAGAAGAAATATGCGGCGTTCCTGGAAGACAACGCGGCTGATCCCGCGGAGTTTTTCCTGGGTGATACCCCGGCGCCCGTTTATCAAGGTGGCTATTGATATGCTCGGCACCCTCCAGCATCTGTTCAAGCGCCAGCGCATCCGCATCTCGTTCGATATCGATGACACGCTGGCCTGCCAGCTCCACCACAGTGCGACCGAACACAGCCGCTTGCCGGCGTGCGTGCACCGCTGGCTGGGCGAACCGCTGCGCAGCGCACCCGCGCCCTGACCCGTGAGTTGCGTCGCCAGGGCTGCAGCGTCTGGGTGTATACCTCTTCCGGCCGCACCCCGTCCTACATCCGTCGTTGGTTGTTGCTGTACGGCATCCACGTTGACGGCGTGGTCAACAGCGTGCGACACAACCAGGCCCTCACGGAACGTGAGCTGTCGAGCACGCCGTCGAAGTTTCCGCCAGCGTTCGACATTGACTTGCATGTCGATGACTCCGAGGGTGTGCAACTGGAGGGGGTCGATCACGGTTTTCGCGTCGTGGTGGTAGACCCGCAGGACGAGCAGTGGGCGCAGCGCGTGCTGGAGGCTGTTGCACAAGTTCAGGCGCAGCTTGCACGGCAGCAACCGCACAGGCACAAGGGGCCGGTGCGCGGGTATCCGGGGCTTACGTTGAATGGGTGAATGAGGCTTGGTACATAGGCAGGATTAGGCAAGACGGCCTGCTGATCACATCTGCGATGCGTGGCGGTAGAGCAGATCAATGGCCACGCTTTGCCGAATGCAATCTCTTTGATTTTTTCCATCATGACTAAAACGATTTCCATAGATGTTGATCGGTCGATCAAGCTGACTAAAAAGCCATTCAGACCTTGTTGCGTTCAGGCGCGGCTTGCGCCGACTGTGCCTGCCGTCGGCGCGGGTCTGGCTCCCATGCCTTCAGTGGATGCATGTGGCGAGTCGTAAACCGCGCCGGCCAGCCCCATTGGCGAAGCAGCCATCGTACAAGCCAGTGCCTGGCATGCGTCCAGCGATCAATGTCTTTCAACGTTTGCAGATTCTGGATGCCTGACACCCTTTCATCCGCCAAGTCACGCGCGAACACGCTCCAGGCCTTTAATGGGGTTTGGTAGCGGTCAGGTATAACAAGGTCGGCAACGGTGGCAGCGGTGAATGACCCTTCGACCACCTCAAGTCCCGTTTCGCTGCCGTCCCAGTTGCTAAGCTGGAATCCGAATGCCATATAGAAACGGTTGCGTTGGAGGCGGTCTTTCTCGGTCCTGGCGTCCACCGGGGAAAGCGACCCTGGGTCTATCGTGTAGTCGTTGACATTTTGGCGTTTCAGCCATGTCAAGACACATGCCATCAATGCGGGGCCCAGGCCGATACCGCGTGTGGCCATGATCAACTGCCCCGTGGGGCCAACCTTGATCTGTTTAGTGACGTGACAGAGGGTAATCGAAACCTGGTTATGCCATAGATGGAAGCTGGCATTCGTAGCGTGGTCGTGTACGGCGCGCGCGCGGAAAAACTCGTATTGCCCTTCGGGGCCGTTATCCAGAGAAGTGCGAACATGCTCGGTAACGACGGGGATAATGCTGCGGTAGTAGCCTGAAACAGACTCGAACACTAGCAGATGCCTCACTTGGCATCGTTGTTCGAGGAGGTTGGAAGCTCGCTTGAGAGAGGTCACGCTTCGTCCTTGTGGCTGCCTGAAATCCGGGAACGCATTCTGGCCGATTTTACAGGGCGCATACCATAGTCCCCTCACTTGCCTAATCGCCTACCCAGACATCGCCGGGTTTAACGCATAGGGTCAGGCTGCGCTGTGGGGTGATTTCGCCATTCGTCGAATGCCCGGCACTCTGAACGGCGTGCCGTCTCTCAATGATAAGCGCGGATACCCCGAGCGAAAGCATGGAGAGTCAGTATGCACATCAACGAAAGCGCCCCAGGGAATGCATCACAGCAAGCCGTCACGCGCGGCACCGACAACGAAACCGGGCACGCTCCTGAGCGTGACGAGGACGCTATCCCGTTACCGCCGGACGACGAAGCACCTCTTGAAGAGGACATGTCCGATGTGGACGCTGCCGATTCGATCGCGAGCGAGCATCCTGACAACTGATCTGCCTTCGTACGGCGGCGTCTCTTCCCTCGACGCCGTCGTTGCGTACCTGAGCGTGGAAACCATGAGCAGTGACACTCGAGAACACGTCGCGGCGATCTTCGACCAGCTGTTGGCGCTGCGCGAAAGCGTGACCGCGCTTGAGCGGGCCGAGCAAGACGCGCAGGCTCGCTGCGCGGTCATCAAACGGTGGATGTGGACGGTGCGTTCCGTCTGGGCTTCCAGAAGCTTCAAGACGAGATAGCCAGCATGGAGGAGACGCTGGCTACCCTGGCTGAAGCCACTGGCGATGTACCCAGGTTCTAGCACGAGGCGCCCCAATGCCGATCAGTTAAGCAAGCGCAATGCTCAAAGCAATGAGATCAAATGTGGGAGTTTCCACTACCTCTTCGACGTA
>JAFHKH010000395.1 GCA_016937595.1 Pseudomonas cedrina subsp. fulgida
CCACTAGACGAAGGGGACAAAACCTTCTGTACAACCTGACCGGCGCTGAGAGCCGATCGATTCAAGGCCGGTGTGGCCAGGCCTTGAACCTGTAAATTGGTGGAGCTAAACGGGATCGAACCGTTGACCTCTTGCATGCCATGCAAGCGCTCTCCCAGCTGAGCTATAGCCCCTCATCGGTGAGGACGGGGCGAATCTTAATGGCCGTTTGGAAGTGTGTCAAATTTATTTTCAACAATTTCCAAAGTTTTTTGCCGGGATAACAATCACTTACCGGTGAAACCCCGGAAAACCGGGGTTTCACCGTGACGACGGCCTGCTTAAGCAATAGCGCCCAGCAGCTTTTCCCATTCCTTGTTTTCTTTCTTCGATACACCGCCCAGCAAATCAAGGGCTTGGCGCAGACGGAAACGCGTCAGGTCCGGACCGAGAATTTCCATCGCGTCCAGTACCGACACCGAACTGGCCTGCCCGGTGATCGCGGCAAACATCAGCGGCATGGCGTCGCGCAACTTCAACTCGAGGGACTCCACCACCGCCTGGATCGTCGCGGTGATCGCCTCTTTTTCCCATTGGCGCAGGCTTTCAAGCTTCCACAGGATCAACTGCATCAACTGGCGCACCTGATCACCGGAGAGCTTCTTGGACTCAAACAGCTTGGCATCCGGGTTCACGCCCCCGGCGAAGAAGAAGCTGGCCAACGGTGCGACCTGGCTGAAGGTTTCCACCCTGCCCTGCACCAACGGTGCGATCTTCATCATGTACTCGGGGTTCAGCGCCCATTGCTGCACGCGGCTGGCGAACTCTTGCACCGGCAGGTCACGCAGCCACTGGCCGTTGAGCCAGGACAATTTCTCGATATCGAAGATCGGCCCGCCCAGGGACACGCGGGACAAGTCGAAGTGGTCGACCATTTCCTGCAGCGAAAACTTCTCGCGCTCGTCCGGCATCGACCAGCCCATGCGGCCCAGGTAGTTGAGCATGGCTTCCGGCATGAAGCCCATGCGCTCGTAGAAGGTCACCGAGGTCGGGTTTTTGCGCTTGGACAGCTTGCTCTTGTCCGGGTTACGCAGCAGCGGCATGTAGCACAGCTGCGGCTGTTCCCAGCCGAAATACTCGTAGAGCAGGATCAGTTTCGGCGCCGACGGCAACCATTCTTCGCCGCGCAGCACGTGGGTAATGCCCATCAGGTGATCGTCGACCACGTTGGCCAGGAAATACGTCGGCAGGCCGTCGGTCTTCATCAGTACCTGCATGTCCATGCGGTCCCACGGGATCTCGACGTCGCCGCGCAGCATGTCCGGCACCACGCACACGCCTTCGCTTGGCACCTTCATGCGGATCACGTGGGGTTCGCCGGCGGCCAGGCGCCGCGCCACTTCCTCTTTCGACAGCAGCAGCGCGCGGCCGTCGTAGCGCGGGGTTTCGCCACGGGCCTGTTGCTCGGCGCGCATCTGGTCCAGTTCTTCAGCGGTGCAGAAGCACGGGAAGGCGTGGCCCATATCGACCAATTGCTGGGTGTATTGCTTATAGATGTCGCTGCGTTCGCTCTGGCGATACGGGCCGTGAGGGCCGCCGACGTCCGGGCCTTCCGCCCAGGTAATGCCGAGCCAGCGCAGGGCATCGAAAATCTGCTGTTCCGACTCGCGGGTGGAGCGCAGTTGGTCGGTGTCCTCGATCCGCAGGATGAATTCACCGCCGTGCTGCTTGGCAAAGCAGTAGTTGAACAGGGCGATGTAAGCAGTGCCGACGTGGGGATCCCCAGTAGGCGATGGCGCGATGCGCGTGCGGACGGTGGTCATGGCAGGTCTCGAATGGGCGATATAACTGAAAATTGAAACAAGGGGCGGATGGTAACACCCGCGCGGGGGATTCAGGGAGACCGAGGTCGCCGCATCGCAGGCAAGCCAGCTCCCACATTCGGCCGCATTCCAACTGAATGA
>JAFHKH010000396.1 GCA_016937595.1 Pseudomonas cedrina subsp. fulgida
CCTTCGGCGTACTTGTTGGTCAGCACCGAACCTTGAGCTTCCATCACCGCGGGGCTGGTGTAGTTTTCCGAAGCGATCAGCTCGATGTGCTCTTCCTGGCGCACGGCTTCTTGCTCCATGGCGGCGAAGAGATCGGCGTCGTACTTGGCAATGGTCAAATCACGGCTGAACATGGCGGTCCTCAAGGATCGGGGGCAGAAAAGGAGGGCATTCTAACCCAATGGGTTTTAGATGGCATATGAAAGGACATCATGTCGCGGACAAGTGGGGCTCACCTGGGGATGAGTGCTGCCAGTAATGGCCTCTTCGCGAGCAAGCCCGCTCCCACATTCGGCCGCATTTCAAAGACGGAACTCGGTCAAGTGTGGGAGCGGGCTTGCTCGCGAAAGGGCCATCAGCCCCACCCCAAAGTCTTAGTCGAACATGAACAACGCATCATTGCTGAACTGCGCCTCGAACCGATGCGCCGGCATCGGCCGCCCGAACAGATAACCCTGCACTTCGTCGCAGCCATGCTCGCGCAGGAAGTCCAACTGTTCATGGGTTTCCACACCCTCGGCGATCACCGCCAGGTTCAGGCTGTGGGCCATGGCGATAATGGCGCGGGCGATCTGTGCGTCCTGCTCGCCGGACGGCAGGCCATCGACGAAGGTGCGGTCGATCTTCAGCACATCGATAGGGAATTGCTTGAGGTAGTTGAGCGATGAATAACCGGTGCCGAAGTCGTCAACCGCAATGCTCAGGCCGAGGTTTTTCAGGCTGTCCAGGATCTGCATGGCCTCGTTGACTTCGCGCATCAGGATACTTTCGGTCAGTTCCAGTTCCAGGCACGCGGGCGGCAGGCCGGTGTCCTTGAGAATGGTGGCGATGCGCGTCCCGAGCTGGCCGTCGGAGAACTGCCGCGCGGAGATGTTCACCGAGACTTTCGGCACGCGCACCTTGTTCTGGTGCCAGGTCTTGAGCTGGCGGCAGGCTTCGCTGATGACCCAGTCGCCGACATCCACCACCAGGCCCAACTCTTCCAGTACCGGGATGAAGTCCCCCGGCGGCACCAGCCCTCGGCGTGGATGGCGCCAGCGCAGCAGGGCTTCGGCGCCGGTCAGGCGTTTGCCGTCGCCGCTGAACTGTGGCTGGTAATACAGCACGAATTCGTTCTGTTCCAAGGCGTGACGCAAGTCGCTTTCCAGCTCCAGGCGTTCCAGCGCGCTGGCGTTCATGTCGGCCTGGTAGAACTGGAAGTTGTTCTTGCCGCGCTCTTTGGCGTGGTACATCGCCGTGTCGGCGTTCTTCATCAACTGGCTCAGTTCGTTGCCGTCCTGGGGGCTGAGGGCAATGCCGATACTGGCGGTCACGAAGAACTCGCGGCCTTCCAAGACAAAGGGTTTGACCAGGCTGGCGAGGATCTGCTCGGCCACATGAATCGCACGGTTGAGCGCCAATTCACGGTTGACCCGTGGTTGCAGCAGCAAGGTGAACTCGTCGCCGCCCATGCGCGCCACGGTGTCGTCTTCGGCCACGCAGCCGAGCAGGCGCGTGGCCATTTCCTTGAGCATGCGGTCGCCGGCGGCGTGGCCCAGGGAGTCGTTGATCGGCTTGAAACGGTCAAGGTCGAGGAACATCAGCACCACCCACGACTTTTGCCGCTCGGCCGCCTGCAACGCGGTGTGCAAGCGGTCCTGGAACAACGTGCGGTTGGGCAGATGGGTCAGGGCGTCGTAATAGGCCAGGCGGTGGATGCGCTGTTCGCTGGCCTTGCGCTCGCTGATATCACTGAAGAAACACACGTAGCTGGCCAGGTCGCCTTCATCGTCGAACACGGCGGTAATGCCGACCCACGCCGGGTAATGCTCGCCGTTGCGGCGCTTGAGCCACACTTCGCCTTCCCAGGTACTGTGCTGGTGCAATTGCTTGAGCACGTAGCGCAGGTGGGCTTCCTGTTGTTCGTCGACGGTGAGCAGGTTCGGCAACTGGTCGAGTACATCGCTCACCGCGTAGCCGCTGACCCGGCTGAACGCCTCGTTCGCCTGCACGATATAGCCCGCTGGGTCGGTGATCAGGATCGCCGAGGTGGAGTGTTCAAATACCGTGGCCGCCATGCGCAGGTCCTTCTCGGCGCGGCGCTGCTGGCTGATATCGCGGCCCACGCCGAGGATGCCTTCGAAGGCGCCGTGTTCGTCCCACACCAGCACCAGGCGCAGCTCGATCGGGACCTTGCGCCCGTCGGCGCGCAAGCAATCGAACAGGAACAGTTGGGTTTGAATGTCATCGCGCAGCGTGTTCAGTGCTTCGGGATTGCCCAACGCACGGCTGACCTGTTCCATCAGGCTATAAATGCCGTTCAGTTGTTTTGGATTGGCGATGATCGATTGCCAGCCGTGCTTGAACACCCAATCCACGTCGTAGCCCAGCACCGCATTGACCGACGGGCTGATGTAGTTGAGGGCCAGTTGGCTGTCGGTGGAGCAGATCACGTCGCTGATGCTTTCGGCCAGCATGCGGTAGCGCTTTTCACTGTCGCGCAGGGATTCGCTGGCTTCGATCTGGTCGGTGATGTCCTTGGCCACGCCGATAATGCGGGTGATCTGCGCCGTCTTGTCGCGGGCCAGGGCTTGTTCGCGAATATCGAAGCGGCGCCATTGGTTATTGCGATGGCGGAAGCGCAACTGGCACTGCAATTGGGTGGTGTAGCCGACCTGACGCTGCTGCTGGCGCAAGTCGTGATAATGCTCGGCGTCTTCGGGGTGCAGCAGGATTTCCCAGAAGTACTCGCCCATTTGCTGCAGTTCGGCCTTGTTATACCCGAGGGTATGGCCCAAATGGTGGTTGCTGAAAATCATGCGCTGGCTGATGACGTCCTGCACATACAGGTGGTCGGGCACGGTGCGGACCACATCCGACCAGAACCCCTCACGCTCCACCAGTGACAGCTCGATGAGCTTGCGGCTGGTGATATCGCTGATGCTGAGGATCACTGCCTTGAAATCGTCCTGCTGCTCCGGCAGGCGCATGACCAGCCACAGGTATTGGTCATTGCCGAGCACGTCCTTGAGCTGGATCTCAAGCTCCAACTGGTTCTCGCGGGTCAGCACGGCTTCGAGTATCGAGCAGCCGATCGCGGTGGCGTTGCGCGGGCAGTCATCGATCAGGCGGTCCCAGGCGTCTTCGCAGGAACTCACATTTAGCAGGCGCACCGCCACCTGGTTGACCTCGGTGACGCGCAGCTCCTTGAGCAGTCGTTTGCGCTCGTCGGGGTTGTCCTGCAGCCAGGCATGCAATTGTTCGCGGGTCTGCAAGGCGGTCTTGCCAAAAAAAGCGTTGAGGCCAGACAGGTCAAGCACGCACAGGGCCACGCCGGTGCCTTCGAAAATATCCTGGTAGCGCCGTCGGCCCTCATTGACCTGGCGCTGACGGCGGCGCATGTTCAGCAGCACGATCACAGGGATCAACGAGAATGCCAGGCCCAGCAGGCATTTGCCGATAAACGCCGGCAGCAGTTGCTCCAGCACGGCGGTGCGGTCGAACAGCCCGCGCAATTGCCAGTCGCTTTTGCTCAGGGGCGTGACCAGGACGCTTTTGTTCATTTCGTCTGGCGTCAGCGCACTGGCCCATTGGGCCGGCATGCCGCTGTCACGGCTGACGACGCGCTGGTTGAGGCGATTCTCGATGACCCACGCCGGGCGTTGGCCCTGAGCGTCCTGGCTCGTCAGGCTGGCCAGGTAGTTGGGCGTCAGGCGCAGCGCCCAATACATTCTCGAACCGCCGCTGGGCTGGTGCAGCAGCAGATAGATGAGGGTGCCGTCGTTGCTGTTGCTCAGGTAATAGGATTGGGAGTGGCTGCGTTGTACCAGCTCTTCAAGCAGGGCGCCGTCCTGGCTGTCAGTGGCGCTGTCACTGATGATTGCGCCGCTGGGGGCCAGCAGGGCGACGCTGAGCAGTTCCGGCAGCGAGCGCTGCAAGGCGCGTATCAATGCCACTTGTTGTTCGCTGTCGCGGGGCGGCTCGACCATCGGGAGCAGGTTCAGGGCGATTTTTGCGCTGAGGGCCATTTTCAGGCTGATCTGTTCAGCCAGGTCGGCGCTGTAGTCGATGGTGTATTGCTGCTGGTCCTTCTGGTTCTGCTGCAGTTGATCCAGCAGTTGCCAGAACAAAAGCGCGAGCAGCATGAGGACAAGCGTCGCCAATGCGCCTTTAAGGGTGCCGTGCAACGGCGCTCCCGGCGCTATATGAGCAGCGCGCAGGGGAGCTGGCGGTGTGACTTTGGACAAGCTGTGATCCTGCGGTTGGCTGGACTGGCGCGCGACGTGCACTATAAGCCGGACGCCCGAAGGGCGGCTAGCATGCCTTGACTTGTGGCAAAGTGCCAGCGCCGCTTGGCGGGACTAAACTCCGCCAGTGTGTATCAGGCTGTCCGCCAGCCGGGTCAGGATTGCCAGCGTGAACAGGCAGATGACCACAGACGCCGCGCGGTTGATGATGTGCGGCGTCAACCAGGCGTAGCCGCCACGTTTGATACGGGCACCGAACAGCACCCAGGCGCACCCCACCGGTATCACTACCAGCGTGAACTGCGCGACGAAATGCACGTACAAGGTCAACTCGGCAAACGTCTGGAGCGGGACGATGAACGACACGATCAGCAAACCCTTGGGGTTGATCAGCGTCAGCAGGAAGAAATGCAGTTTGGACACCCGTGCTTCAGGCGCGGACTTGAGTGTTTCGTCGGGATTGCGCCACAGCAGGTAGGAAGTCCTGATCAAATAACAGACCGAGGCGAACTGCACCACTTTCAGCCCCCAGGGTGCACTGTCGCCAAGATGGCTGAACACGTAGCCCCAAAAGGAGATTTGCGCCAGATAGGCCAGGCACTCCAGCAGGCTCAGCGGCCAGGCCCGCCTGAATCCGGTGAGTAACCCCGCGCGCAATAACAGCGTGTTGGTGGGGCCCGGCATTAATAGCAGCAACCCGAGGGCAGATAGAACGCCAAGCATGAAGGGGGTCTCCGGGAACCGCCGAGGGGGGCATGGCCTAATGCCCGTCAGTTAAGCGCAGACTCCCCTGTGGGAGCGGGCTTGCTCGCCAAAGCGCTCTGTCAGTTGAGGTATA